>NZ_SGXU01000009.1:0-119766 GCF_005435015.1 Halorubrum sp. SP9 | reverse complement strand
GCTTCCACCTTCAGAGCGACGCTATTCCGCCGCCTTCTGCGGATTCAACAGAGCACAGCCGACCCATTCCGGGAAGGTCGAGGGGAATTAAATTCGCCTGCGTCTATCCGTCCGTTTCTGGACGGTATGGACAAAACGGTGAAGCCTCGGGGCTTGTCCCCGAGGTACTTCACCGTCGCGACTCGCTACGCATCGGAATTGACCGAATCCGTTTCCCCTGAACCCGGTCCTAAAATCGGGTTGAATACGGTACCGATCGCGACCCCTTCGCGTCGCACGATCGACCCCACCAACTCCGGGGTGATCTCCGGATGATGGGCCTCCGGGTCGAGCCGGACGAGGCCCCCGCGAGGGTCGATGGGATTCAAAAGTCTCGTCGACCGCGACGGCAGCGGAACCGTGACGATCGACAAGCAGCACCTCGAACTCGACGGACTAGTCGCCGACGACGGCTCGATCAAGGAAGCCGACGCGAACACGCAGCGCGTCGGCGAGCGCGCGCCTGGTGCGCTTCCCCGAGGACGGCGAAGTGCCGACGCTGTTGGAACTCGTGGGGCGAGCGTGAAACCTCGTGGAAAGGGGGTTCTCGACGCGACCCCGTGGGGTCCGACGTGGATGTATTCGCGATCCGCGATCTACGTACTTCGCTCGGCCTGATCGGTGCGCGAGGTACATAGAAATCGCTTGTGTTGTGGGTGGCGGCCACGGCGATTGTGGTCGATCCGTGGGTATCACTTCAACACGTGCCGGTTCAGTTACTCCAGAACGACGGGATCGGGACCCCGGCACACACGATGTGATATACATGAGCCGACGAACCAGTCTCAAGATCACCGACGAGCTCGGACGGCACCTCGAAAAGGCGAGCGAGACTGTGGCGAGCGGTCCGGATGATGGCCCACCGATGAATGTGGTAATTGACGCTGCGCTCGCTCACCGGATTCAATCAAAAGAAAACTTCCACAGAGCTCGTGAAGAGTTGGATCCAGTTACAGTCCAGCAGTTCAACACTGACGTGCTCGGGCTGCGATGCAGAACAGAAATAGAAAGCCGATGGAGATAGCGGCGTTCCGATTAGGCTGAGAGGTCTGCCGTCCCCTCAAAGATCACGTTCCCACTCGGATCGTGGATGAGCTGGACCGTCGCATCCGTGTTATCCGGGAACGCGGTGTTTTCGCTGTAGGTCACCGTTACCCCCGTTTGCCAATCACCTGAAATACTTGTGTTGGCATCATCGTACCTCGATCCATCGATGGAAATAACGAGGTCATCGATCGGAATCGCCTGACCACCAGTTTTGGTGATGTTAACCGCTGTCTCGTTTGAGCTATCGATATCAAAACTGGCCTGCGGCGCGGTGTCTCCTAACTGATCGCCGAGTCCGAGAACGAACGTCCCGATAACGGCCGCCAGGATGACAGTAATCGCGACCATGAGGATGACGCCGATGACGGGACTTACTGCCCTGTCGTCCGCGTTGGATTGGTTGCTTGGTTTCATAGTTTGAACCCAGCGGCCACCGACGAACGAGATCTCGGAGACCCGGGCGCCGTTATCGGCGCACGAGACAACTCTGCCCTCGTTCAGATCGGTTGCTGGTTACTTGTAAGGAAGCGGGACTGCCTTATGTACTTAATGGCATGAATATCAGCGGAGAAAATTGGACAGGTGGAATCAAATCCGTTGACGTAATTACAGTAGTCATGGAACCCACGGCTACATCTCTCTCCCGGACTTACAGCGATCGCGTGTATCCGGACCCGTGGGAGAAGGTCCTCGATTACCGTCGCGTCCGCGAGTACGCCGCCGAGAACCCGAACGCCGGCCGGGTCCGGGTCGGTCGCCCCACGACGCCCGTAAGGCGCGGGTGACGAAGTATCGGAACGACGGCGTCCCTCGGGGCGTCGTTTCGGACCAGCTCAACGCGAGCGAGGACGTTCTCGACAAGCACTACGACCGCGCTTCGGAGCGCGAGAAGGCAGACCACCGATGGCGGATTATACAACACTGAGCGTCACGCAAATTCAAGCCGATTACAGCGGGATAATCACGGGACTCAACTCTCGTCGCGCCCGTATCGTTCTCCCCGACAGATAGAACGGAGCAGAATGGTTCTATGGCCCTCTGGAAACGCAGCACGCTAAGCGGTGAAGACACGCGATAGATCGGTTACGGTCACGTGTGCGTATTGACCCATGATTTCACGGAACACGTCAATCTAGAGTAGTATCTCTCCTCTGTCTCACTTCGCCAACTTACTCTGCTCGTCGTTTACCTCTCGGTAGTGGCGCTAACCACCGCTCGCTTCGGAATACAATCACTCGCACGTAATGAATAACTATCTCCACCGAGATCCGTCCGGTAATCGGAGCCGCGAACGAGTCATCGCTTTACCGCAGGGTATGACTGAAAACCACAATGCGGTCTAATTGGGTTGATGACACACCACCCGAACACTGACGTCCTGATTGTCGGCGGTGGCCTCGCCGGGCTGAGCCTGGCGGGATACCTCCAGCGCCAAGGCGTCGAACCAACGATTATCGAGCGAGTACCCGAGTGGTGAGACGCGGGATACGGAATCGGGCTGTGGGAGGACGGCCTCACGGTCCTCGACGAACTCGGGCTCCTCGATGCCGCCCGTGGCCGAGCCGCCGATCCCCGTGGATTTGCGGTTCGTGCGGGGGGTGGCGAACTCCTCGCACGCGCGTCGCTTCCCCCTGCGCAGATACTGCTCCTGGTCATCCATCGCGCTGACCTCCATGCCGTGCTCCGGGAGAACGTTCCGTCGGACTGGATTCGCATGGGGACAGCGCCCGAGGATATCACCGAGCACGCCGACGGTGTGACCGTCACCTTCGACGACGGGACGACTGACGAATTCGACTTCATCATCGGTGCTGATGGGGTTCATTCGGCTGTGCGCAGTCAGTGCTTTGACGACTGGAGGAAACGCGAGTCCGATACGTACGTGTGGTCGCTGTGGGCCGAACAGGACGCGGACGTGGGGCAGGATATGGTCAGTGTCTGGGGGCCGGGGAGTGAGGGGTTTGTCGCTCGGGTCGGCGACCGCGTCGGGTTCAACCTCGCCGCCCGCCTCGACAGTCCACCAGAACCCCCCGGCCGTGCGGCGCTACGGAGACAGGCCGAGGCCATCGGCTGGCAGTTGCCAGCGCTTCTCGACGGCACCGACGACGAGCCGTTTTTCGACCGCATCCGCGACGTGACGTGTGAGCACTGGCACACCGACCGCATTGCCTTGATCGGTGACGCCGCGCACGCAGTCCATCCGATTTCGGGGATGGGTGCGTCGCTCGCACTCCAAGACGCGCGTGTTCTCGCCCAGGAACTCGCTACGTCTCGCTCCGATCGGCCGTCCGACGCCTTCGCTAACTTCGAATCTCGGCGGCGGGCGGCTGTAACACGCGTTCAGCGTATGGCACGCGTTGAGGCCGCGATCACGTTCCTCGAATCGGACTCTCTCCGACGTCTCCGCAACAGCATCGTCAAACACACACCCCTGTTTGATATGTTCATCAAGCGGCAAGCACGAAACGACTAGGGTCCGGGAGCGGCTCCTCTGACTGGCGCCTCCCGCATCGTTTGAGCCTCGGCGCACCAAGACCCCTCGTCACCAGTTTTCAAGGTATTGCTGAAATCACAACAGCGTAGAACTGTGAACTCGTAACAGCGTCGGCTACTCGTCTTCGAGAGCGTCGTAGATGTCCCGGTTCGAATCCCGGTCGCCGGCTGCGACCCGTCGAACCAGTTCCCGCCGGATATCCTCCATCACCTCGTCGAGCGGAGACGCTGTTTCCGCCCCTCCCTCGGTGGTCATACCTGAACGGACGCTTCGAGCGCCGTTAATCGTCGGGTCCGAAGAATCGCCGGTCAACCGATCTAGCCCGTAGTTGACGAGTTCGTCTCGCCGTTCGTCGATCTCACCGGCCAGATCCAGGTCTTCGGTACGGGATCGGAGATACTCGGTGGTTCCCTCCTCATCCATCGCCGCTTCGTCGGTTCCGAACGCCTTCAGAATCGCCCGCACTTCGTCGTCGTACTCGAACCGACACCCGTTGAGGAAGTAGAAGACGACCGTCGCGTTGAGCGCGGTTCGTTTGTTCGCATCGACCGAGGGGTGATTGGCGACGAGGAGCCGGAGGAGGTGATACGCCTTCTCGTGGATGGTGTCCGGTGCGGAACCGAAACTGCCCTCCTCGACGTAGTTCAACGCGAACTCGACGTCACCGGGGTTCCGAACACCGGGGGGAGTGTCGGGATACTCCGCGACGATGTCGTCGTGGATGGCGACGACATCCTCGACGGACGGGTACCACAACGAGTCGGTCATTCGCTCCAATCTCGATACTACACCAGTGTAGCTGTTGCTATGATGAGACGGGAGAGTGATGTCAGAAATCTCTTTTTTCAGGACGCCAATCTCGACCGTCTCACGCCTGAAAGGTCTCGTCGTTCGACGGTCGAACCAGCGCCCGTCGCGCCAGTCTCGTTCTTATCGAATGACTGCGACGGGGTAGTGGCTTCTTTCAGAGGGGGAGCGTTACGATTTTGAACGAAAGTGCGGCTCATGTGTCGACTTTTCAGGATCGCGGCGGAACACTGCTCACACCCATGGACCTGACGGAGGGGGCAGTTCGGGAGATCTGTACTGACGCGGTTTTCGAACGCGGGGAGAGGTACCTCGCTGAGGACCGTATCCTCGATATCCATCGCATTGACACTACTGTAACCGCCGTCGTGAGCGGCAGCCGTCAGTACGACGTGCGTGTCGACCTCGCGGTCAACGGCTTCGACCCGTGGTGCGACTGCCCGTATACCGGACCGGAGGCGTGTAAGCACGTCGTCGCCGTGTTGCTTCGATGCGCGGACGACTGCCCTCCGGACGAGGGCGATCGGCTCGACGCCGCACTCGAGGCTGCCGACGCCGACGACCTGCGGGGGTTCCTCCGGGACACACTGGCGACCGACGCTGCCGTCCGCGAACGCTTCTTCGCCCGCTTCGGTGAGTCACCGACGCGATCGGTCGAGGATCTGCGCGCTGCGATCGACCGAGAGTTCGAGGAGACGAACCCCGACTACTTCGTCGTCTTCGAGCCGATCGACTTCTCGGAGTGGTTCGATCTCGCGGGCGAGTATCGCGATCAGGGGCGATACGCGTCGGCGGCAGCGGTGTATCGCGCCCTCGTCGAATCGCTCGACGAGAATATGGAGCGCGTCGACGGGGCGTACGACCACTTCTCGCAGCGGTTCACGCGAGCACTTGACGGGTACGTCGACTGCGTGGCGGCCGGCGATCCCGACGCTGAGGAGGCCGCCGACGCCGTCGCGTTTCTCGAGGACCGGACGACATCCGGAACGCCGTTGCTCAGCGAGCACTTCGAGCGCGCAGCGACGGAGTTGGAGGACACGCTCGCTGAGCGGCGAGATCGGTAATCCTTCGCCATCCTGCTTTTTGCCGCGCTTCAGTCGTTCGCTCTCCGAGCGCGGCGATGACGTCGCCGATCGTGTAGAGACCGAAATCATCGCGCTCGGCGGCAGCCTCGCGGATGCTGTCCGTGAGTCCCCTCCGAGAGAACAGCGCGCATTGGACGGTCCGCGTGCCACCGCCCGACGGCTCCCACCGGAGTTCCTCGACGTGCGTCTCCAGCGAGGCCAACGCGCTGTGTTCGAGCGGCGACTCCCGATACATACACTCGCCGACGACGAGCGCGTCTTCGTCGGTGAGCCCGGTCGCGTTCTTCGGCTGTGAGACCGACCCGTGGCGCACCGCCTCGTCGATCGTCGCGTCGCGGAGCAGACCCCGCTGACGGGGGGTATTCCATGCGCCGCTACGTCCCACGGAGCACCCGCCACTTCGCGGCGACGAACCCCGCGAGGATGAACACGAAGCCGGCGACGGTCGCGGGGGTCACTTCCTGCCCGAGCACGAGCCAGCCTGCGAGCGCCGCGAACACTGGAATCACGTACTCGATGAAGCTCATCTCGATCGGCCCGAGGTCGTCCAGCAGCGTGAAGTACAGGAGGAAGCCGCCGGCGCCGGCGACCGCGGAGAGGTACGCGACGGCGGCGAGCGCGGACGGCGTCCACGTGGCGGTCGCGAACGACTGCCCGGGGAGCGCGATCACGGCGGCGTGGAGGACGACCGCGCCGACGGCCATCATCCAGGCCTGTGTCGAGAGGAACGGCATCGACGGCGATCGGCTGTGGGTAACGACCGCGGCGACGGCGAACGCGAGCGCGGAGGCGAGCACGAGCGCGACGCCGAGGACGCTGTCCGCGAGGTTCGTCGGGTCGGGATCGGCGATAACCACGACGCCGACGAACCCGAGCGCGACGCCGAGCGCGGTGGCGGCGGTGAACTCCTCGTCGGTCGAGACGAGCCGCGTGAGCGCCGGGGTCACCACGGGGACGAGGCCCAACAGCACCGCGGCGACCCCGCCCGTGACGTACCGCTGGCCGGCGAACAGGAACGCGTGATGGGCGCCGATGATGAGGGCCCCGCCGACGAGCACGTAGACGTAGTCGTCCCGCGTCCGGGGGCGGATGTCCACGCCGGCGACGAGCACGGCGGCGAACAGCAGCACGGCAGCGACGTCGAAGCGCACGGCGGCGAACGGGACCGCGGGGAGGTCCGCGAGGCCGACGTCCGTCGCCATGAACGCCGTCCCCCACACTGCGCACAGCAACAGAAAGCGGCCGGCCGTCCGGGAGCGACTCATTCACGCGGAGGTCGCCGCCGACGGCGAAAGACCCGTCGAACCGCGCCGGTTCTCCCAGCGCCGGCTGCGTGTAGCCGACGGCTTGAGATACGCTCTGACGGTCTCGGTTCTACTCTCAACGCGACCGAGAGCGGATTCTCCGGCCCTGTCCGTCGCCCCGACGCAAGCGCCGACTGCCAACTCGGGAACCCGAACTCCACTTGGGGCACAGACGTAAGCTTCTGGCCCGGCAATGGGTGGTATGGCTGATTCCGATACCGCCGCCGACGCGACGCCTGTCGAGACGACCGAGTGGGAGGGTGGATTCAGTTGGATCGCGTATCCCGACGAGGACGCGCGCCGCGCGAGCCACGCACTGACGACGGGCGCCGGCGTCTGGCTCGTCGACCCGGTCGACGTCGACGGACTCGACGCGCACCTCCGCGAGGCGGGAGACGTCGCCGGCGTCGTCGTCCTTCAGGACCGACACACGCGCGACGCCGCGGCGGTGGCGCGTCGACACGACGTCGCCGTGTCCGTGCCGGAGGGAATGTCGCTCACCCGCGAGAAGCTCGACGCGGACGCGGAACCGACCGGCTCGGCGCTCGCCGGGTCCGCGTACGAGGTTCACGAGCTCCGACTGGACGACGACTGGGAAGAGGCCGTCCTGTGGAACGACGACCGCTCGACGCTGCTCGTCCCCGAGACGCTCGGGACGCTCCCGGCGTTCCGGGACGACGGCGACGCGCTCGGGGTTCACCCCGCAGTCGAGGAGTCGCCACAGGGACTGGCGGAGTGGGATCCCGGCCACCTCCTCGTCGGCCACGGCACGAGCATCCACGAGGGCGCGACGGCGGCGCTCGCGGCCGCGCTCGGACTCGACTGACGGCGACCGGAAGGCGACCTCGTTCCGTCCAGAACCGAGACACGCTAACACACGACATATACGTCTGCGAGCCCGACTGCGCGTAGATGCGGGTCGATCCACGAACCGCCCTGCGACGGCTCTACAGGAAAGTAACCCCCATGGAACTCACAGGACAACAGATCAGAGAGTATGACCGACGTGCGATAGACAGCGACACCACTGAGACAGCAACATTTGGCCTCGGCTGCTTCTGGGGGCCGGACGCCCAGTTCGGCGCCGTCGACGGCGTGGTCCGCACCCGCGTGGGCTACGCCGGCGGGACCTCGCGCGACCCGACGTACCACTCGTTAGGGAACCACACCGAAGTGTTCCAAGTCGAGTTCGATCCCGACACGATCACCTACCGAGACCTGCTGACACGGGTCTTCGAATCCCACAACCCCAACCACCAGACCGGAAACACGCAGTACCAAAACGTCGTCCTCACGGCGACGGCGGCCCAGCAGGCGACCCTCGACGAGTTTCTCTCGTCACGAGGGCTCACTGCCGACGGGATCGGCACACGGATCGAGCAGCTCTCGCGGTTCTCCCCGGCCGAAGACTACCACCAGAAGTACAAGCTGCGGTCCGTCTCCTCGCTTATCGACGCGTTCGACGCGGCGGGATACGACGACGAGGCGTTGCGGGAGTCACCCATCGCCGCCAAGCTGAACGGCTATGCCGCTGGACACGACGTCGCGGTGGTCGAAGAGCTCCCGGCGTCCAGGTGACGCCGTCGGCCGTCGGTTCTCACGGCGCGACCGATGTCCGCAGATGACACAGGCTTTCCGTATGGCACTCCTTGTGTCCGTATGTCGATAACTACTGGCGATTCGGTGACGCTCGAGTACACCGGCAAACTGGACGATGGGACCGTGTTCGACACCTCCAAGGAGTCAGTCGCCGAGGAAGCGGGCCTCGCCGAGGCCCAGCCCGACCGCGAGTACACGCCGTTGACGGTCGAGGTCGGCGGCGGTCAGGTCATCGAGGGGATGGAGGAGGGACTCCTCGGGCTGGCGGCCGGCGAGACGGACACGCTGACGATCCCGCCGGAGAAGGCCTACGGACAGCCCAGCGACGAGAACGTCGAGGAGTTCGACACCGACGAGCTCCGGGAGATGCTCGGCGGCCAGCTGCCCGAGGAGGGCGCGTACCTCGAGGCCCAGGACGGCAGCCAGGGCGAGATCGTCCACGCGGACGAGGACGTGATTCGAGCGGACTTCAACCCGCCGCTCGCCGGTGAGACGCTGACGTTCGACGTCGAAATCGTCGAGGTCAACTGAGCCCGCCCCGTCCGCTTCGCCCGCCTGACGGGACTACCCGTGAAACCGGTACAGCGACGTGACGTACGGGAGCCGGTTGAGCATCCAGATCGCCACCGGCAGGCCCACGACCGTGACCGCGAGCGCCGACGCGACGTTCGCCCACAGCAGGCTCAGCCACCAACCGACGAGGACGAAGTAGATCCCACGCACGACGAGCGACCGCTGGCCTCGCGCCGAGTCCGGGTCCGAGAGCGACCGCGGCTCCGCGAGCGTGAGCACCGTCGGCACGAGGTTGATCAGCTTGACACCGACGGGAAGCAGCACGACCGTGACCGTGAGCAGCCACGCGACGTTGACGACGATCGGCGTCGCCCACCAGCCGACGAAGACGAACCACAGCGCGCGAACGAGCAGGGACCGTTGTGCCATTGCTCGGGATAGACGCTCAGCGGGGAAACCCGTGTCGCCGGTCGCCGTCGCCGCGAATCCCTCGACCAGGAGCGATACTGGACTTCGCGGCGACGGCCGCCCCGAATGCGTTTCTCCGGTAGCGTGTCCGGGGCGACCACCGCGAGGCACCCCGACCGACCCCGTCTGTTTCAAGACGCTCGCCGGCGTGTTGTTCGTATGGAACTGACGCCGGGCGTACACGGGCTCCCGTTACAGGTATCGATGGACGACCGCGAGGCGACGTTCAACGCGACCGCCGTCGAGACGCCGCAGGGACTCCTCCTGATCGACGCCGGCCTCCCCGACACCGCGGACGTCCTCGAGGCCGCGCTCGACGACGAGGGGTTGCGCCTCGATGACGCCTGGGGCGTCCTCGTCACGCATCAGGATCCGGACCACGCCGGCTGTCTGGCGGCCGTCGTCGACCGGACCGACGCCGTGGTCTTCGCGCACGAGACGGAAGTGCCGTACCTGGAAGGCGACAGGGAGCTCGTCAAATCCAGCGCGGAGCGACCGCTGTCGATCGACCCGACGACGGTCGACGTCCGCCTGACGGGGGGCGAAACGTTCGCGACCGCCGCGGGGCCGATGGAGGTGGTCGCGACGCCCGGCCACAGTCCGGGGCACGTGTCGGCGCACTTCCCCGACGCGGAGCTGCTCGTCAGCGCCGACGCGCTCAACGTCGTCGACGGCGCGCTCGTCGGGCCCCGGCCCGAGGTGACGCAGGACCTCGAGACCGCGTGGGAGAGCGTCGAGACGCTCGCCGACCGGGCCGTGACGCAGACGTTCTGCTTCCACGGCGGCCGCGTCGCCGCCGGGACGGACCGCATACGGGAGCTAGTAGCCGACCGGTAGCGGGCGGGCGAGGCGGTCGCGGTCATCGTCACCGTCGAGCCAGCCGACCCAAACCGACTTGCGTAGGGGGCGCGTCGCTCCGCCCATGCCCGCCTCACAGTCCGGACCCACGAGCCTCGAATTCGGCGTCCTCGGCACCGCGGGGATCGCCCGCAAAGCGGTGATCCCGGCGATCGCCGCGAGCGACCACGCGGTCGGCGCGGTGGCGTCGCGGGACGCCGACCGCGCGGAGCGGTTCGCGGCCGAGAACTCGATCCCCCGCAGCTATGGCTCCTACGAGGCCCTCCTCGACGACGACGCGCTCGACGCGGTGTACGTCCCGCTCCCCAACGGCCGCCACGCCGAGTGGACGAAACGCGCCGCAGACGCCGGGTTAGACGTGCTCTGTGAGAAGCCGCTCGCCGCCGACGCGGACGAGGCGCGTGACGTGGTCGACCACTGCGACCGACGTGGCGTCACGCTGATGGAGGCGTTCATGTACCGGTACCACCCCCGCACCGAGCGCGCCGTCGCGCTCGCGGCGACCGAGCTCGACGACGTCCGCACGGTGACGGCCACCTTCCGCTTCCCGCTGTACGACCGCCCGAACGACGTGCGACTCGACCCCGAACTCGCCGGCGGGTCGCTGATGGACGTCGGGTGTTACCCCGTCTCGCTGGCCCGGACGGTCCTCGGGACGCCGGACCAGGCGTACGCCCACGCCGGCGACACCCGGGACGCCGGGGTCGACACCGAACTCGCGGGCGTGTTAGCGTACGACGACGGTCGCTCGGCGCGGGTCGCGTCCGGCTTCGACACGCAACTGGTTCAGCGGTACCGCGTCGACGCGACGAACGGCTGGGTCGAGGTCGAGCGCGCGTTCGACGCCCCGACCGACGAGCCGGTGGAACTGGAGTACGAGGTCGACGGGCGCCACGGCGTCGAGACGTTCCCGGCGGTCGACCAGTACCGGCTCCAAGTCGACCGTTTCGCCGAGCGCGTCGCCGACGGGACCGCCCCTCTGACCGATGGCGAGGAGGCGATCGCGAACATGGAGATCATCGACGCGCTCGCCGAGAGCGCCGCCGACGGCGCCCCCGTCGACCTCTAAGCGGGGGCGTCGGACCGCAGCCTCCGGGGTTCAGTCAGTCCGTCCCGAGCGCCGCCACCTCGCTCACCGGTCGATCCCGCCCTCGCCGTCGATGACGTCGCGGACCTCTTCCCGAGTCGTCACCGCGAGGTCGCCGTCGGTGGTGCGTTTCAGCGCCGCCGTCGCGGATCCCCACCGGAGGGACGCGGCGAGGTCCCCGCCGCGAAGCCGCTCCGCGACGAAGCCGGCGACGAACGCGTCCCCGGTGCCGATCGCGTCGAACGTCTCCGCCTCGTACACGTCCTGCTCGTACACCGAGCCGTCGTGGAGCGCGACCGCCCCCTCCAGCCCGCGGGTGACGACCACCGTGTCGAACCCGAACTCCGTGGCGAGCCCGTGTGCGATCTCGACGGCGTTGCCCTCGCGATCGAGCACCTCGCGGGCGTCGCGCCGCGGGACGAACAGGGTATCGACGCGCTCGAACAGGTCCTCGTACGCCGCCCGCGCCGTCTCCGTGTCCCAGAGCTTCGCCCGGTAGTTCAGGTCGAACGAGCGCGCGGTCCCCGCCTCGCCGGCGGTCTCCAACAGGGCGGCCGTCGTCTCCGCCGCGGCCGCCGAGAGGGCGGGCGTGATCCCCGTCGTGTGGAACCACTCCGCGTCTTCGACCGCCCCCGTCGGAAGCTCCTCGGCCTCGACGGTCGTGATCGCCGCGTCGGCGCGGTCGTAGATGACGTTCGTCCCACGCGGTTCGCCGCCGTGCTCGAGGTAGTACGTCCCCACTCGGCTCGTCTCCGCGTCCGCCCACGCGACGCCCGGCCGGACGCCGTGGCTCCGCAGTTCGGTCACGATCCGTCGGCCGAGCGGCGAGTCGGGGAGCTTCGAGAGCCAACGGGTGTCGGCGCCGAGCCGCGCGGCCCCGACCGCGACGTTGCTCTCCGCGCCGCCGGCCTGGACGGTCAATTCGCGGGTCGTCTCCAGCCGCTCGCCGCGCGGCGGCGACAGCCGCAGCATCGTCTCGCCGAACGTGACGAGGTCGGTCATCGACGCCACCCCCCGCCGCAGGTCTCGAACCGGTTCATATCGGATGCTACTCTCGCCCGAATATAAGAGGGGGTGATCGCCGTCGACCGTCGATCGGGGGATCCTCGCGTCCCCCGTGTCGCGGCACCAGCCCGCTCCGCTCCGTGTCGTGGCACCAGCCCGCTCCACCTCGTGTCGCGACGATCGCCCGCTCCGTGTCGCGACGATCGCCTGCTCCGTGTCGCGACGATCGCCTACTCCGCGTCCTCGCGCGCCCGGTAGTCCGGCAGCGTGTCGTCCTGCATCACCGCGCCGCGGCCGCCGTCGACGAGCAGCGCGGCCCCCGTGACGAAGGCGGCGTCCTCGCTCGCGAGGAAGGAGACGGCACCGGCGACGTCGGCGGGCGTGCCGATCCGGCCGGTCGGGTGGATCGATTCGACTTCTTCGAGGCGTCCCTCCGGCAGCTCGTCTCGCGTCCGCTCGACTTCGACCCAGCCGGGAACGACCGTGTTCACCCGGACGCGGGGACCGAAGTCTACCGCGAGCGACCGCGTCATGCCGTTGATACCCGCCTTGACGGCGTTATAGGGGAAATGCGCCGGCATCGTCGCGTACGCGTGGTTCGACGAGACGTTCACGATCGCCCCGCGGTCCATGTGTTCGAGGGCGGCCCGCGCGGCGAGCCAGTACGCGCGGAAGTCCGTCTCGACGACGAACGCCCAGTCGTCGAGCGTCGCCTCGTCGGCGGCCGTCTCCGTCTGGACGCCGGCGTTGTTCACGAGCACGTCGACCGAGCCGTACCGCTCGGCGGCCGCCGCCGCCAGCGCGGCCACGTCGTCCGGGTCGCGCATGTCGGCGCGGACGAACGTCGCGTCGCCCGTCGGTGCGCCGTCGGCAGCGTCACCGCCCGACTCCGCGATCCGGTCGACGACGGCCTCGCCGGCCGCCTCGGAGCGCCCGCTGACCACGACGTTCGCCCCCTCGGCGGCCAGCCGCTCCGCGATTCCGGCGCCGATCCCGCGCGTCGACCCCGTGACGATCGCCGTCTCGCCGGCGAACCGTCCGGGAACCGCGCCTTCGCCCGGTGACTCGCGTCGCCGGGTCATCGGTCCCTCTCGCGTCGCCGGGTCGTCGGTCCCTCTCGCGTCGCCGGGTCGTCGGTCCGCCCCGCTCGCCGCGATTCGGTCTCCATCGGGATCACCACTCCGCGACGGAGCCGTCGTCGTGGCGCCAGACGGGGTTGTGCCAGTCGACGTCTTTCTCGGCCTGCTCGCGCACGTGTTCCTCGTCGATCTCGATACCGAGCCCGTCGCCGCCCGGGACGTCGACGAAGCCGTCGCGGTACTCGAACACCGACGGGTCCGCGAGGTAGTCCAACACGTCGCTCGTCTCGTTGTAGTGGATGTCGAGCGACTGCTCCTGGATCAGCGCGTTCGGCGTGCAGGCGTCGACCTGGATGCAAGAGGCGAGCGCGATCGGGCCGAGCGGGCAGTGCGGCGCGACCGACACGTCGTACGCCTCGGCCATCGACGCGATCTTCTTCAGCTCGGAGATCCCGCCGGCGTGGGAGACGTCCGGCTGGATCAGGTCCACCGCGTCCG
This sequence comes from Halorubrum sp. SP9, assembly GCF_005435015.1. Lineage (NCBI taxonomy): Archaea > Methanobacteriati > Methanobacteriota > Halobacteria > Halobacteriales > Haloferacaceae > Halorubrum > Halorubrum sp. SP9. Next base: position 105,883 of record NZ_SGXU01000009.1, on the reverse strand, counting down.
CCTCGAGTATCTCCTTGAAGTCCCACCGCGAGTACATCCGCTCGCCGGTCGCGATCGGGATCGTCGTCGACGCCCGGATCGCCGGCAGCGCGTCGTTGTTCTCGGGCAACACCGGTTCCTCGATGAACATCGGGTCGTACGGCTCCAGCGCCGCGGCGAGCCGGCGAACCATCGGCTTGGCCACCCGGCCGTGGAAGTCGACCCCGATGTCGACCTCGTCGCCGACCGCCTCCCGGACGGCCGCGATCCGGTCGGCCGAATCGGCCACCGCGGCCGGGGAGTCGATCGACTCTAGCTCCGCAGTCGCGTTCATCTTCAGCGCCGAGAAGCCGGCGTCGACCTTCTCGCGGGCGGCCTCGCCCACGTCCGCCGGCCGGTCCCCGCCGATCCACTGATAGACGCGGACCCGGTCGCGCGCCCGGCCGCCGAGCAGCTCGTGGACGGGCGCGCCGAACTGCTTCCCCTTGAGGTCCCACAGCGCCTGGTCGACGCCGGCGATGGCGCTCATCAGCACGGGGCCGCCGCGGTAGAAGCCGCCGCGGTACATCGCCTGCCAATGGTCTTCGATCCGCGTCGGGTCCTCGCCGAGGAGGTAGTCGTCGAGCAGCTCCTCGACGGCCGCGACGACCGTGTGGGAGCGTCCCTCGACGATCGGCTCTCCCCAGCCGACCCTCCCGTCGCTCGTCGTGAGCTTCAGAAACAGCCAGCGAGGCGGTACCTCGAACAGCTCGTAGTCGGTGATGTGCATGGTGAGTTCGGTAACTCCGAACCGGTCCGACCGTCGCGGGACTCGCGCGCCGTCGGTCGCCGCCGGCGTCCGACGCGGACCGGTCCGTCGCCACGGTCGTAGTTGCCCGTCCCTCCCTTAAATAGCGGGTGTGTGCGGCCGCGCCGCGGGCGTCGACGCGACCGCGACACGCCCCGATTTAAGCCCCCGCGGCGAGCAGGGGAACGCATGCGAACCGACCGACTCGACCGGATCACGGACGGCGGAGTGATCGCGATCCTCCGCGGCGTGGCGCGGGACGACGCCGTGGCGGTCGCGGACGCCGTCGTCGACGCCGGCGTGACGGCGCTCGAGGTAACGGCGGACACGCCGAACGCGACGGCGTCGATCGAGGCGATCGCCGACCGCGTCGACGACGCGCTGGTCGGCGCCGGGACCGTCCTGGACGCGGAGACCGCGCGCGCGGCGCAGCTCGCCGGCGCGGAGTTCCTCGTGACGCCGACCGCGAACCGCGACGTGATCCGGACGGCGAACCGCTACGGAACGCCGATCGCGGTCGGCGCGTACACGCCGACCGAGGCGCTCTCGGCCTTCGAGGCCGGCGCCGACCTCGTGAAGGTGTTCCCCGCGAAGACCGGCGGTCCGGACCACGTCGCGGCGATCGGCGGCCCGCTCCCGCAGGTCCCGCTCGTCCCCACCGGCGGCGTGGACGCGGACAACGCGGGCGACTACGTCGACGCGGGCGCGGTCGCGGTCGGCGTCGGCAGCGGGATCGTCGACGGCGAGGCGATCGCCGCCGACGACTTCGACGCGATCCGGGCGAACGCGCGCGCGGTCCTCGACGCCGTCTCCGCCGCGCGGGAGTGAGGGGGACGCTCGGGAGCGCTCGGCGACGCTCGCCCGGCTCGCGTCGCCCGTTCGAGCGTCGTCTCGGCCGGGTCGTCGCCTACCGCGCCGGCGAGCGGCTCTCGTCCGCGGCGTCGGGCGACGACGACCGCACCGCGTCCCAGCCCCGGAGACAGGCCTCACAGAGGTAGTACGCGAACCCGTCGACGTCTCGATGCGTGAGCGAGGCGTCGATACCGCATCTCTCACAGTTCATAGCCGCCCACTACGTCAAGACGGGTATATGTCTTCTGCTCGGAGTCAGACCTGTGATAATTCGTCACGGAACCGACGAAACGGAAGTTCCGGCGACCGCGCGGTTGACACGCCCCCGCGCGGCGCCTACCGCAGCGCGTCGAGGCCGAACTCGAAGGCCGCGACCGGCACCTCAAGGTCGTGTTCGACGAGCACCGCGGGGTGGAGCTCACCGATCACGCCGACGCGCTCGCCGTCGATCACGACGGCGGCGGCGCGGCCCTCGATGAACGAGGGGTGTTCGGTCCGCGGGGTCTCCAGGTCGGCGTCGAAGTCGTCACAGAGCGCCTGGAGCCGCCCCTTCGCGGCCTCGTAGGAGGCGTCGCGCCGGGCGACCGCGCCGGCGACGTGGCGGAACTCGGCGACGTTCGTGTCCTCGGCGTCGTCGCGCTCGGCCACGAAGCCGACCTCCGCGACGTCCTGCGGGTAGGCGTTGTGGGTGTTCCGCTCCAACAGCATGACGAGCGAGGGGAGCGCCCACGTGCGCAGCTGGGTGTACTCCTCGCTGTACGGCTCGGTGATCTCGACGGGGTCGCCGCCGCCGAAGACGCCGGCGCTCGCGTTCGGCTCGCCCGCGTCGGCGACCGCGGCGCCGCCGGTCCCCGGCTCGATCCGCATCCGGTCGTAGTTCTCGGTCCCGCTCGTCATGTGGAAGTTCAGCAGGTCCTCGAAGCCGAGCCCCACGAGGCTCGTCCGGACCGCGTCCTCTAACCGCGAGCGCTCGTGGCGCCCGCCGACGGTGCCCACGTCGGGGTAGCGGGGCTCCAAGTTGTCGAAGCCGTACGCGCGCCCCACGTCGTCGACCAGGTCGAGCGGGTGGAGCACGTCGACGCGGTACGGCGGAATCTCCACCTCGTAGGACACGTCCTCGTCGAGGGTGTAGGAGGCGTCGAGGCCGGCGCGCTCGAAGCAGTCGACGACCTCCTCCGGCTCGAACTCGACGCCGAGCAGCGTCTCGATCCGGTCGTGCGAGACGGTCTTCTCGTCGACGTCGAGGTCGGGACGGACCAGTTCGCGGCCGTACTCGCTCGGGTGCGTCGCGCCGTCGGCGTAGTTCACCTCGACCGACTCGATCGTCGCCCCGCGGGCCGACAGCGCGTAACAGATGATGTTGCACATCCGGTCTATCGTCCACTGGTCGGTGCCGGTGAGCTCGACGAACAGCTCGCGCGAGCCGGTCGTCACCTCGGTGCGCTTCCCGTTGATCACCGGCGGGAACGAGAACAGCCCGAGCTCGTCGTAGATCGCGGGATACCGGTCGAGATCCGTCACGAGGTCCGCGTAGGTCGTCCCCGTGTCGTGTTCCGCCAAGACCTCGTTCGGGGTCAGCTCGTCGTTCGCGTCGAGCGGGACGAACGTATCCCCGTCGGGGTCGACCCCGCGGTAGGTGATCGACGGCTCCGCGCCCTCCTGGAGCGGCGCGCCCTTCACCATCGCGAGGTCGTGGATCCCGATCGCGCCCTTCGCGCGGCCGCGGCCCATCGTCGCGTGGAGCTTCTCCTGGAGCTGGATCAGAGACTCCAGCGCCGCCTCGTCCATATCGAGGCCGCGGACCACGGCGCCGGTGACGTACGGGCGCTCGTCCGGAACCGACTCGTCGACCTCGATGGTCCACTCGGGGTCGTTCGTGTTCGGGACGTAGACGCCGCGGGCGTCGCCGTAGTGGTACCGAAGCGAGCGGGCGACCCCCTCGACGGAGAGCCGGTCGAGTCGGTCGGGCGCGAACTCGAACTGGAACATCCCGTCGTCGGTCTCTCCCTCGAACTCCAAGCCGAGCCCGAACAGGTCGGTTTTGAGTTCATCGTCGTCCTTCTCCTCGTGGCCGGTGAGCTCGCGGAGCTCGTCGGGGTCGACGTCGACGACGGGCATCAGTAGCTCACCTCCGCGTTCCGCAGGAAGTCGATGTCGGCTAAGGTCCCGTGGAGGTCGCGGATGTCCTCCGCGCCGGTGGTGAGCATCGCCAGCCGTTCGAGGGCGAGCCCCCAGGCCATCACGTCGCAGTCGACGCCGAGCGGGCCGGTGACCTCCTCGCGGAAGACGCCCGAGTTCCCGATCTCGATCTCCTCGCCCGTCTCCGGGTGTTCACCGAACAGCTCGAAGGAGGGCTCGGTGTAGGGGTTGTAGTGGGGCTTGAACCGGATGTCCGTAATTCCGAACTGCCGGTAGAACTCCTCGAAGGTGCCCATCAGGTCGCGCACCGAGAGGTCCTCGGCCATCACCCACCCCTCGATCTGGAAGAACTCCAGGAGGTGCGTCGGGTCGAGGGTGTCGTTGCGGTACACCTTCTCGACCGAGAAGTAGCGCTGCGGCGGCTCCAGTTCGGCGCCCGCGACCCCGGAGAGGTACCGCATCGACAGCGACGTGGTGTGGCCGCGAAGCGCGACCTCCCGCGCGAAGTCCTGCGACCACGGCGAGTGGTAGCCGTCGCCGTCCTCGCCCCACCCGTCGCGGTGGGCCGACTCGACGCGGTCGATCAGCTCCTCGGGGATCTCCTCCATCGGGTCCACGTCGAGCGCGAACCGGTCCCAGTGGGTCCGCGCCGGATGGTCCTGGGGCATGAACAGGCAGTCGTTGATCCAGAAGTCGGCGTCGGCGTGGGGGCCCTCCATCTCCGAAAATCCCATCCCGACCAGCACGTCCTTCACGCGGTCGGCGGTCCGGCGGAGCACGTGTTTCCGGCCGCCGCGGGCCGTCTCGGCCTCGGCCTCGACGTTGTACTCGGCGAACTCGGCGTCGCGCCACTCGCCGCTGGCGAGGAGTTCCGGCGTGAGCGCGCCCACCGTCTCGGTCGCCTCGACGCCGGTCATCAGCGCGTCGACGCCGTCGTCGGTGAGCGTCACCGTCCGGGTGACCGACTCCGCGACCGCGAGCAGTCCGCGCGAGTCGAGCCGGTCGATCACCGCGCCGTCGACGTCGAGGTCGCTCGCGTCGAGCGCCGCCCCCTCGCGGTCGGCCTCCGCGAGCGCCGCGATCGCCCTCGCCTCCGGGTCGGCGTCGAGGTCGGCGTCGGGGTCGACCGAGAGCTCGCCGCCGTCGACGCTCCCGAACCCCTTGCGCGCGAAGTTCGCGAGCGCGATGTCGACCTCGGGCCCGTCCAGGTCGGCCCCGCCGATGACCGCGCCCATCGAGGCCGGTTCGGCGTCGGCGCCCGCGTCGAGGCCGGCTCGGTAGAGCCGGGTCTCTGGGAGTCCCTCGTCGACGTAGCTCCGCCCCTCGTCGGTGAGTTCGAGGCTCTCGTCGGTCACCGAGGCGACCTCGACGAGCCCGTCGTCGGCCAGGTCGAAGGCCGCGCCCGCGACCGTCTCCGGCTTCAGGTCGGTCGCCGCGGCTATCTCCGCCACCGTTCGGTCGTCCGTCGCGCTCGCGGCCTCGAGGACCGCGAGCTGTCGTTCCGGGAGTCGCATTCGAGTTGTCTCTACACGCGTGCGGCTGGTTGGTAACGGTTCCGGGACCGAGACGCGTCGCCCGCAATCATTTTTGATAAATTAACCGATCGGTTTATGACTCGTACTCGTGTAAGAACGACTATGAGTAGCGTAACGGCCGGCTCGGACGGATCCGGTTCGGTTCCAGAGACGGCGCGCGTCCGTCACGGCGGCAGCGGCCCCAGTCCCAGCCTCGCCGTCGTCGAGGCGATCGCGGAACTCGTCGGCGTCGCCCCCGCCGACTTACGCGAAGAGGGCGTGGTGCTGTACGACTACGTCGACCCCGACGCGCTGAACGCGCTCGTCACCGACCGCTCCGACGCCGACGTCGACGTCTCGCTCATCGTCGCGGGCTACGAGGTCCGCGTCGGTCCCGACTCCGCCGTCGCTCGGCGGTCGGGGAACTGAGTCGACGCCGGCGACTCGACACGACCCGATCCCCCTGCTACCCTTCGTCCGACGCCCGTTCGCGGAGCCGCGCGATCCGGTCACCGAGCGGCGGTTGAACCTCGAACCACGTCGACCAGTCGCCGGTTTCCGGCTCGACTCCGCGGCGCTCCGCGACGCGCTCGAACGCGTCCGCGACGCGCTCGGCCCCGACCGCGTCGGCGGCGCGGGCGTCCGCCGCGTACTGGACCCGGCGGCCGGCCCAGAAGGAGACGACGCCCACGGCGACGACGGCGGCGAACCCAGACTCGAACGGGACGAGCGCCGTGACGACCGCCGCCAGCGCCGCCAGCACGCCCCCCACGGCGACGGCGCGGAACTCGGCGTAGTACGTCGCGGCCCGGCCGGCCTCCGCCGCGAACAGCCCGATCGCGACGTCCTCGTCGAGGTCCGTTAGCACGTCTTCGGTCAGAAACAGCACCCGTCGACGAGGCGGGCCTCGAATCCCGACCTCCGCCGGACCGGTGGCCGCCGATCCGCTCCCGTCGCTCGCCTCGCCGTCGCCGGACCCCCCGACCGACTCGATCGCGATCCGGTCGACGTCGAGCCCGCCCGGCTCCGCCAGCGCCGCGATCTGCGCGCGCTCCGCGTCCGTCGGCTCCCGAAGGTCCCGAAAGCGGTCGGCGGCGTACAGCGGACCCACCGCGACCGCGAGCGCGGCGAGGACGGCGACGACGAGAACGAACGCGACCCTGATCATCGCTCTCGACGACGGCTCGGCCCGGCTAAAAGGACGCGGTGTCGCGACGCCTCCCGGCAACCCCGACGCCGAGCGAACTCGCCTTCGGTCGACGCCCCGCGCGCCCGTTCGCGGCTCACTCCGGAACGCGTCGCGCCAGCGCCCGGACCGCCGCCGCGGCCTCGCTGTCGGGCGCGGCGGCCGCGATCGGCCGTTCCGCCTCGACGGACCGAGCGACCCGGGGATCTGCCGGCACCACCTCGACCGGGGCGCCGAGCGCGTCGCCGATCGGCTCGACGGGCGGCGGCTCGGTCACTCGGTTGACCGCGCAACCGACCAGCCCCGCGTCGAGCTCGCGCGCGAGCTCCCGGGTCCGGATCGCGTCGGCCAGCGCGAACGCCCGCGGCGAGACGACGAGGAGGCAGGCGTCCGCGACCGCGAGCGGGACGCCCGCGTCGGCGCGGCGCCCCGCGGGACAGTCGAGGACGACGGTGCCGAACTCGCGTTCGACCGCCGCGACCGCTTCGCTCAGCCGCACCAGGTCGGCCGCCCGCGCGCCGGCAAGCGTCCGCCCGCACGGAACGACGTCGACCGGTCCGGGCCGGACCGTCTCGATCGGGTCCGCCGCGCCGGCGAGCACGTCGTGGAGGTCCGGGCCCCGTCCCCCCGGGAGGTCGGCCATCCCGAGGTCCGCGTCGACGACGACGCCGTCGAGTTCGGCGGCGACGTTGTACGCGAGCGTCGTCTTCCCCACGCCGCCCTTTCCGCCCGCCACGGCGAGGATCACGCCAGCGCCTCCAGCGCTTCCGTCGGCACGTCGCTCTCTTCGGCCCGTTCCGCCAGCGCCGCGGCGCGGTCCCGGACCGCCTTCAGGCGTTCGGCGTCGGCCGCGACGCGTTCGTCGAGCCGTCCGAGCGCGTCGAGACCGCCGCCCTCCTCGACGACGTCGGTCGCCGTCGCGAGATCCGCGTCCGTCAGCCGTTCCGCCCGCTCGACCCGCGCCTCGACGGCCGCGAACCACGCGTCGAGCTCGCCGGGACCCGCCGCGCTCGGCCCCGGTTCGTCGGCCGCCGGTCGACCGAGACCGTTCCCGTCCGCCGACCCGTTCCCCTCGGCGTCTCCGTCGGCCTCGCTTCCGTCTCGATCGGTTTCGGCCGCGTCGTCCTCGGCCTCGTTCCCGTCTCGCTCCGTCGCTTCCACGTCGCGATCGATCCCCTCGCCGTCGCGGTTCCGCTCGCTCTCCGAGCCGGCCGCCGCGCGCCGCGGTGGGCGGTGATCGTCGAGGTCGCGCACCGCCGCCCGCGCGACGTCGTCTCCGGCTTCGATCGCCCCGGAACCGTCGTCGTCGACCGGTCTCACAGGCTCGACGCTCGCGAGCTCGACCGGCGGCTCGACCGGCTCAGCGAGCGCGGCGAAGCCGAACGCCGCCCGTTCGCCCGGGTCGATCACCGCGGTCACGCCCGCGGCGTCCCACCCCGCCTCGGCGACGCCGCCTCGCCGCGGCGGGAGCGCCGGGGCGTCGAGCCGGCTCTCGATCCGGACCCGCCGCGGGACTGCGCCGTCGTTTCGCACCCGGCATCCGACGAGCGAGGCGTCTCCCTCCCGGTCGACGGACCAGTCGAGTTCCATGGGTCGGCTGCCGCGGAATCGCATATAAGAGTCGGGGCGGACCGCCGCATTCGACGGGGTTCAGCGCCCGCCCGCGTCGCCGGATCTCTCTCCCTCGCCGGCGGTGTCCCCCACGCGAACGTCGGCCGTCCGAAGCAGCGACCGCGCGCTCCGGTCCGCCGACTCGACCGCTCGGGCCGCGTCGCCGCGCAGTTCGACGGCGTCGTCGAGCGCCGCGATCCTGACCGCGGCGAGCGACGCCGCGATCCGGCTCCCGTCGTACCCGTTCGGGCCCTGTCCGGCCGCGCTCGGGTCGCCGCGCGGGACGACCGCGAGGGCCCGCCGAAACGCCGGATACACCGCCTCGACGAGTTCGTTCCGCGCGTCGCACAGCCGGTTCCGGAGGCGGTCGCGGAGCCGCAGTCGCCGCCGACGCTGGTCGCGGGCGCGGGCTGCCTCGCCCCTCGCTCGTTCGAGCGCCTGTTCGGCGGCGATCGCTTCGGTCTGTGCGGCCGAAAGCTCCGCGGCCGCCGCCTCCAGGTCGTCGAGCGTCTCGTCCGCCTCGGCGTCGACCGCGCGACGCGCTCGCGCGTCGCCGCGCAGCGTCGCGACGCGTTCCTTCAGTCGATCGGTCTCGCCGGTCGTCTCCGCGACCCGTCGCCGCGCCGCGGTCAGATCGACCGGGTCGATCTCGATCGCCGCGAGCTCCCCTTCGATCTCGTCGATCTCGTCCGCGACCGACGCGGTCATCCCTCGCGAACGCGCGGTCGCGGCGAGCTGACGCCGGATCTCCGCGTCGGTGGGCAACCGTCCGAGGACCTCGACCGGTTCCGGCCGACCCGCGACGGGGTCGTCGGCGCCGTCTCCGTTCGAACCGACCGGTGCCGGATCGGTTTCGGTCACAGCTCTCGTTCGCGCATGGTATCGGGATCCGGGTGATCCGTTCCCGCGGCGAAGGCGGCGTACGGCGTCGCCTTCGCGGACCGGTCCGCGTAGGCCGCGGCGGCTTCCCGGACCGGCTCGTCGACGGCGACGAACTCGTTGAACGGTTCGGTGCGTTCTATCTGAACGGCTCCGCCGTGCGACTCCCGCAGCCGCAGCGCGAGGAACGCGGCGTACACCGTCTCGTCGAGCATGGCGGCCCGCCCGAACCGCCGGGCGACGACCGACTCGTGGCGGCGACACAGGTTCCGGAGGCCGGTTCGAGCGGCCGCCGAATACGTCACGACCAACAACACGCCCGGCGCTGGTCGGTTACGGAATTTAGCCGTTCCGGACCGGAACGTTTCAGCCGCCTTCAGCGACCGCGACGAAACCGTTCCGGCCTGGTTCCGAGATCCGCAGTCAGAACCGCTCCACGTCGAACGCCGGCCTCTCACTGCGGCCCGGATCACCGTCCTCCTCCGGATCACCGTCCTCCTCTCGGTCACCATCGTGCGTCTCGCCGTCGACGTCGCTCGCCGCGAGGACGCGTTCGCGGGCGGCCGGCTCGGAGGGCGCGACGACCACGGTGCCGTCGACGGGGTCGTCGCCGACGGCGCGGTACACGTCGTCGTCGCCGTCGAACTCGGTGGCGTACGTCCGGAGCACCGCCGCGACGCGCCGCTCCGTGGCCGCGAGGTCGGCCTCGCCGTTCTCGAACTCGCGGAGCGCGTCCTCGACGTTCCGTATCGCGGAGATGCGGTCCATCTACGTCGTCCTGAGGTGGCCCTGCTGGGGCTCGTACACCTCGCCTTTCGTCCGGAGCTTCTCGATCTCTCCCTCGGCTTTCCCCCGGTCCATTCCGATCTCGCCGGCGCGGTCGAGAACCTCGTCGACCGGCGCGCCCTCCTGGTACTCCTCCTCGATGTCGGCAATGAGGCCCTTGATGTTCTTGATCCGGTCGCGCTGGCTCTTCGAGGTCCCAGTCTCGACCACGTCGGCGTCGAACTGGCCCGTCTCCGGGTCGACGCCGATGTCCTTGAGACACGACTCGACGATGTCGGTCGCGCGGTCGGCGTCCTCGCGCTCGACGGTGTCCGAGAGGCGGACCCGCGCGCTGGCCTCCGAGAGCCGCACCATCGCCTCCAGCTTCCGCGCGGTGACCGGCACCGGCGCGTCCTCGTCGGCGCCCTTCGAGCGCAGGTCGACGTAGAACTCCTCGATCAGCTCCTTCGCCTCCTCCGTCATCGTCGGGTAACAGGAGCGCTTCGCGTGGGCGATGTACTTGCGCAACAGCTCCGAGTCGATCTCGGGCGCGACCTCCTCGGTCACCTCCGCCACCTGCTCCGAGGTGAACTCCGAGCTCGCCAGCTCCTCGCGCTGGGTGTTGAGCTCGCCCGCGTAGTTCGTCTTGATGATGTGTTTCGCCAGCCGGGAGTCGTGCTCCGGGTCCGGACTGTCCGTCACCGTGAAGATGAGGTCGAACCGCGAGATGAGCGCCGGCTCTAAGTCGATCTGCTCGCCAATCGGCTCGTACTGGTCGAATCGACCGTACTTGGGGTTCGCGGCACCGAGCAGGGAACACCGCGCCTTCAGCGTCGCGTTGATCCCTGCCTTCGAGACGGAGATCTTCTGCTGTTCGAGCCCCTCGTGCATCGCGGAGCGGTCGGAGGAGTTGTGCACGACGAGCCCGTTCGCGACGAAGTTGTGCGTCTCCTCGACCGTGAGATCGTACACCCGCGGTCGCTCTCCGTCCTCGATCCGCGTCAGTATCGACCGCAGCTCCGCTTCGACGGCGTCGACCTCCTCCGCGACGGCCTCGCGCACATCGTCGAGTCGGTCCGTTTCGACGGCGCCGGACAGCCAGCGCGACACGGTCGCCTGCGTCACGTCCAGTCTCGACGCCACGTCCGCCTGACTGATCTCATACGCGTCGAGCGCCGCCGACAGCTCTGCGCGCGTTTCGCCGACCGGACCGCGGTCGAGCAGTTCGCGAGCGCGCTCTTCCGCCGTCTCGACCGGCCCGCCGATGACGTCGGCGAGGCGCTGCCGGAGTACCTTGTCGCGGTGTTCGACCGATTCCGGCGGGATCGTCTCGACCGACTCGACGCGGCGCCACTTCACGTCGCCGCGAACGAACTCGCGGAGGTCGTCGAATTCGACGTTCGCGACCTCGCCGACGACCTCTCGGAGTCGCGCGGTCACCGTCCGACGGATCTCGTCGCCCTCGCCCCACTCGCGGGAAATCTGTTGCTGGGACAGCGTCGTTCCCTCGGCCAACTCGGACTGCGAGACGTGGTATCGGCGCCGTAGCTCCGAGAGCGTCTCCCACGTCGGCGTCTCGTCGAGCGCGTCGCGGTCGGCGGCGGCCGTCTCCAGTCTGTTCTCGAACGCCGCGAGCACTTGGCGGGCGCGGTGGAGCGAGACGTTCGCGGCCCCGGTCTCGAAGTCGTGATACGTGACCGCGTCGAGCCCGCACTCGCTTTGGTAGAGCCGGAGGGAGTCGCGACACCGCGCGAGCACGTCGTCGACCTCCGGGACCACGTCGAGGATCGTTCGGTCGCCGTCCGCGGCGTCGACGACGCGGTCGAGCGCCGCCGCCTTCCGCGTGGCCGTGAATCCGACGTACCGCCGGAACGCCGCGAGCGAGTCGGCGTCGGTCACCGTGAGGTAGTACACGTCGCGGCCGCCGTCTCGTTCGCGGTGCTGGAGCTGGCTCGACACGCTGAACCCTAAGAGCAGGCTCCGCGTGCCCTCCAGCAGGTCCCGGCTCGCCGACGCTATCCGGACGTTGCCCGCCGACTCGTCGACGTGCCCCTCGATGTCGGCGAGCGCGCGGACGAACGCGGCCTTCGCTGCGCGGCTCCCGGCCGAAACGGGGGTCGGGAAGCACTTCTCGTCGTACCGACCGAGGTTCATCCCCGCGTCGAGGACGGCGTCGGCGTGTTCCTTCCCCGTGACGCGAACCGTCTCGACGCTGTCGTCACGCTTCTCGCTCGGCGGTCGAACCGGCTCCGCGTCGAACGCCGCCCGCGCCGCGCGCTCGAAGTCGTCTAAGAGTTCGTCGTCCGCGTTGGTGAATCGGACGCCGTAGACGCCCTCGTCGCGGTCGTAGTAGACGTTCCCGTCGCCGGAGAGGTATCCGAGGACGCTCGCCATCGCGGCGTCAACGCCGTCAGCGTCGACGGATCCATCGTCGAGCGGTTCGACGCTCCCGACGCCGCCCGCCATTGCTGCCGCTCCGGCGCCGTCGGCGGCCTTCGTCGGAATCTCTCGGGGCACGTACACCCAGTCGCCGTCGTCGAGCGCGGCCGCCTCGCGCTCGACCCGTTCGCCGTCGTCGAGGACGAAGAACGGGTGGTCGGCGGTCGCGGTCAATGACTCGCCGGTCTCGGTCGTCACCCGGGTCAGCTCCGACGGCGCGTCGTACTCGTGGACCGCGGAGACGGACCGCTCGACGAGGTTCCCGTCCTCGTCCATCGACCAGACGTCGAGGTCGACGTCGCGCACGCGGCGCCCGTTCGAGAGCTCCTCGACGTCGCCGTCCTCGGCCGCCTCACGCGCCAGCTCGTCGATGCGCTCGACGCGGCCGTCTGCCAGCGAGACCAGCGCGTCGCCGGTGACGCAGTCCATCTTGTCCAGCTCGTCGACCGCCGCGATCCCCTTGTCTGCGAGGACGAGCGCGCCGGCTTCGAGCGACCACTGCTGGCCGTCGCCGAAGTCGTCGCGGACGGCCGCCGCCGTGAGCCCGGCCGCGCTCGAACCCTTCCCGGAGGTGTACACCGAGCGGGGCGCGATGTTTTCTACATACGAAATCATCTGTGAGTTGTGTGAGACGATCCCGTTCGAGACGTAGTTGTGAGTCCCCTCGACTTCGAGATCGTACACCCACTCGTCATCTGGTTCGACTCGCTCGATGGACTCAATCTGATCCCAGCGAATATCGCTCTCAGCGAGTTGACCGAGCGCGGCAACGTCGCGTGCGGTGGATCCGCCATCTGTTTTGGCGAAAGCGTCGGTGTCGCTGTCGATGGGGGACCCACACGCGTCCTCGAATGCGTCGACAATTCGTCTGAGGGCGTCCCGACTCGGATTCCGGTTTCCGGCCTCGTAGTGTCGGTACGTGCTCCGTGGTACACCGCACTCGTACTGTGTCAGTCCCAGCGACTCACGCAGTCGACGAAGCGTCGGACCGACGTTTGGGATCACGTCCACGTTCGTGTTCCGATCCGTTTCGAGATGCTCCGCCGCTGCGGACTGTTTTCGTTCGGTAACGAACCCGATTTCAGTGACGTAGCGGTCGAACTGTGCGCCGCTGATACGGAGCCGGTAGCTTCCGTTGTGCCGCTCGTGTAACTGGGATGTAATCCCGTGTTGAAGCAGGAGCGACCGGAGTCCTTCGAGAAGCTCCTCGCTCACCGACGCGACGCTTATTTCGCGTTGCGACGCAGAAACGTGACCTTCTCCCTCGATGAATCCCTCGATGAAAGCGGCGGTGATTTTGTCGGATGCACCTACAATCCTCGGTGGGATCCGCTTCTCAGCGGAGCTTTTTAGTAGCGCTTCGTCGATTTCGTTGAGGAAACTGACGAACTCACCGGCGGAACACAGCAACTCCCGCGCGCTTTTGTCATCGTGCGGCTTCCTGGTGGTCGTTTCGAGGTTGAGATCGTGGAGCGTGTTCCGCGCGTCTTCGAGGACCTCCTCGTCGTTGTTCGTGATCGAAACGAATCCCGAGTGGTCGTTGCGTTTCTCGACGTACCCCTCAGCAACAATGTATCCGACGAGCCGGGAGAGCGCTGGGGTCCACCGTTCGGGAGCGTCGAGACGAACGGCGTTGTGCGACTGTGCCCTGCGGAAATCGACGTCGAGCGTGTCGTCGGCGTCCACGTCGAGTCGGGTGAGCGCCGCCACGAATTCGCCCGTTTCCAGTTCCTCGGCACGGATCGGAGCGAACTGCCCGTCCCGCTGGATGAACAGCGGGTGGGAAGGCGTCACGTCGAGTTCACGGCCCGACGCCGTTTCGATCCGATACATCTCCGCTGGCGCCTCCCTCTTCCAGACTTTCGTCGCGCGGGACGCCCCGACAGCGCCGTCCTCCTGAAGCGCAGGAACCTCGAAGTCGACGCTGTCCCAGACGCCGTCGTCGACCGGCTTCGGATCGTCGAGATTCCGCTCTACCAGATCGCGTATCGGAACCTTTCGTCCATCGTTGAGGATGACATCTGTGTCCCCATCGAGACACTTACCCGTGCCAGGGTCGCCAATAAGCAGCATGTGGAGGTCGCCCCGGATCCGCGACCCGTCCGGGAGGTGTTTGGTGACGCCGGAGAACAGCTGGAGGATCATCGCGAGCTTCTCCTCCTCGTAGCCGTAGATGGCGGGCGCGATGGAGCCGACCATCGCCTCGTAGATGTCGTCGCGCTCGGAGAGCTCGATGATGTCGCGTTTGTCCGCCTCCGTGATGTCCATGTCCTCGAACTCCTCGTCCTCGATGCCGATGGAGACGCCGTCCATGTACAGGTCGAAGATGGCGGACTTCTCGTTGCCCTGCTCGACCTGCTCGATGTGGAGGACGCCGACGCAGGTGACGTGGTCGCCGGGGCTCACCTCGCCGGTGATGTCGTCGACGATGTCGACGTCGAGCGACTGGGGGGTCTCGCCGCCCCGGAGCCCCTCGGGCGACTCCTGGATGCGGAGCTTCTGGGAGTCGACGAACTCGGACTGGTCGAAGTTGACGCGGAAGGGGCCCTGGCGCTCGCAGCCCTGACACTCGTGGGGCTCCTGGAAGCCGCCGTCGCTCTGGGGGATGTACGTCATCGTGCCGCAGCGCTGGCACTCGAAGGCGGCCTCGGTCACCTTCGGGCGGACGTCGGTGGCCTTCCGGACGATGCCCTGGATGGAGACGAGCTTCCCGATGTGGTCGTCGTGGACGCGGATCCCGCGGATGTCGACATTCTCGGGAAGGTCCTCGATGCGGACGTGCGCGCGGCCGAGGCTGACGTCGGCCGGGAGGTCGTAGAGCCGCAGCGCCTCCTCGGCGTACTCGCGCATCTGCTCCGGCTTGTTCAGGAAATCCTCGGCGAGGTCGCGGTCGAACTGAAAGAGGTCGTCGTAGGAGACGTACAGCGAGCGCTGCTCGTTGGGATACCGCTGTGCGAGCTGTCCGATCTCCTCGCGGTAGTAGTTGCGATAGAACTGGATGAACCGCTCCGTGAGGTCCTGGGTGCCGGCCTGAGCCATTGCGACATCACTTCGTCGGCATCACGTATGAACCTCCGGTTCGGAGCGGACGTGGTCGGCCGCCCGGCGGCGACGGCGGACCGACCGTCGGCCCGGCGACCGGATCGCCGGCGGACGGTCCCTCGGTCCGACGGTACCCCCGTCCCGGCTACGCGTGCCCGACGAACGTCGCGTCGGCGGAGGTGCGGCCCTCGTTGAACGAGAGCACCTTCGCGCGGATCACGTCGCCCGGTTCGAGTCCGCCCGGAATGTCCTCGGTGAAGACGACGAACCCCTCGACCTTGCCGACGGCGACCTCCTCGCCCGAGTGGTGGTCGGTGAGCTCGGTGACGCCGAACTCGTACGTCTCGCCGATCTCGACCGGCGGGTCGCGCTCCTGTGCTGCGTCGTGCGCGCGCTTGGACTCGCGTGCGTCGGCCGACGGCCTGCGGAGCCGACGGGCGAGCACGAACAGCGCGATCAGCGCCACCGCGACGGCGAGGCCGACGACGAGCGGCGAGGTGGGAATCATACTCGCTCGGTCGACCGCGGCCACCTAAACGGTGTGGGTCCGCGGCGGCGCCTCGATGCTCGACGGGCTCCGCGAAGGCCGGCGAGGGGGAGCCGACGCGCCGCCGCGGCTCCCGAGCGCGACTCGCTCGCGTCGCGTCCGCATGAGAAACGCCTTTGCCCTCGAAGCCCCCCTCTCGATCCGATGCGACACAGCCGCGGTTCCCGACGACTCGCGCACGGGTGTGGTGTGCCGTGAAGGTCGCGGACGCGGTGCCGGAGTTCGCCGACGCCTTCGGGTTCGACGAGTTCAACCGGATGCAACGGGAGGCGCTCCCGGGAATCTTGGAGACCGACCACAACGTGGTCGCGTCGGCGCCGACCGCCTCCGGGAAGACGGCGCTCGCCGAGCTCGCCATCTGTCGGACCCTCGCGGCGGACGGCACCGCGCTGTTCATCGCGCCGCTGCGCGCGCTCACCAACGAGAAGGAGAGCGAGTGGGAACGGTTCGAAGAGCTGGGCTACTCCGTCTACGTCGTCTCCGGCGAGCGGGACCTGAACCCCCGGCGCGCCGAGCGCGCGGACGTGCTGGTGACGACCCCCGAGAAGGCCGACAGCGCGACGCGGAAACACGACTCCGCGCGCTATTCATTTATCACCGACGTGGACTGCGTCGTCATCGACGAGGTCCACCTGCTCGACTCCGAGAAGCGCGGCGCGGTGCTCGAGGTGACCGTCTCGCGGCTCCGCCGGCTTCAGGACCCCCGCGTCGTCGCGCTCTCGGCGACGATGCCGAACATCGACGACGTCGCGGAGTGGCTCGACGCGCCCGCGGAGACGACGTACGCGTTCGGCGACGAGTACCGCCCGGTCGACCTCGAAACGGGCGTGAAGACGTACTCGCACGGCTCGAACGCGTTCGCCGACAAGTACCGCCGGCTCTACCGCGCGCTCGACCTGGCCGAGCCGCACGTCCGCGAGGACGGGCAGGCTCTGGTGTTCGTCTCCTCGCGACAGGACACGGTCCAGGCCGCCAAGAAGGCGCGCGACGAGATCACCGAACGCGACATCCCGATCGATTCGCGGGACGACTACGACTTCCACAACGAGGCGACGGAGCTGACCAACGACACGCTCCGGCAGTCCGTCACCGACGGCGTCGGCTTCCACCACGCCGGCCTCGGGAAGGACGACCGCGACCGCGTCGAGGAGTGGTTCAAGCAGGGGAAGATCAAGTTCCTCTTCTCGACGTCGACGCTCGCGTGGGGGGTGAACCTCCCCGCGCGCTGCGTCGTCATCCGCGACACGAAGTACCACGACCCGCTGGAGGGCGAGACCGACATCTCGCCGCTGGACGTGCTCCAGATGCTCGGCCGCGCCGGGCGCCCGGAGTACGACGACGTGGGGTACGGCTGGGTGGTCTGCGACCGCGCCGACGCGGACAAGTACCGGAAGCTGCTCCGGGAGGGCAAGGAGATCGAGTCGCGGCTCGCCGCGGACCTCGAGTCGCACCTCAACGCCGAGATCGCGATGGGCACCATCCGCGGACTCGAGGACGTGATGGCGTGGCTGGAGACCACCTTTTACTACGTCCGCGCGGAGTCGGAGCCGGACGCGTACGACTTCCCGACGCTCCGCGACCGCGTGCGCGACACGCTCGAATCCCTCGTCGACGACGGGTTCGTCGCGGCCGACGACGACCTCGCCATCGAGCCGACCGCCCTCGGGCGCCTCGCCTCGAAGTACTACCTCCGCTTGGACACCGCCCGCCGCTTCCGGCGCCTCGCCGACCGCGAGACGCTGACGGTCGACGCCGTGT
The DNA here is from genome assembly GCF_005435015.1 of Halorubrum sp. SP9. Lineage (NCBI taxonomy): Archaea > Methanobacteriati > Methanobacteriota > Halobacteria > Halobacteriales > Haloferacaceae > Halorubrum > Halorubrum sp. SP9. Next base: position 88,385 of record NZ_SGXU01000009.1, on the reverse strand, counting down.
TGGAGACCGTCGCGTCGGCCGGCGAGTTCGACTCCGTCTCGGCGCGGTCGGCCGAGTCGGACGCCGTCGACCGGATCCTCGAGGGTCGCGACACCGACCTCGAAGAGGGCCATCGCAAGGTGTTCGCCATCCTGCTCGCCGGGATGGCCGACTCGGTCCCCTCGGACCTCCGGTCGGACGCGTGGGTGATCCGGCAGAACGCGCTCCGACTGCTCGCCGCGCTCGCGGAGTTCCTCGACCGGTTCGCCGGCCCGCGCGCCGCCAACCTCGCCCGCCGCGTCGAGGCGCGCGTCGAACACGGCGTCTCCCGCGAGGCGGTCGCGCTCACGGCGATCGAGGGGGTCGGCTCCGGCCGCGCCGAGCGCCTCGCGGACGCCGGTCTCACCTCCCCGGCCGACGTGGTCGACGCCGGCGCGAAGGACCTCGAAAACGCCGGGATGAGCGCGTCCGTCGCGGAGCGCATCGTCGACGCCGCGCGCGACTGTCCCCGGATCGACGTCGACTGGGGCGACTTCCCCGAGGCGATCGCCGTCGGCGAAAACGAGCTGTGCGAGGTCGCCGTGACCGCCGTCTCCGGGAGCGCCCGTGCGGGGATCCGGGTCACGGTCAACGAGGTGGAGATGACCGCGACGACGACGTACCTCGACGGCGAGGCGACGGTCCCGGTCGGCGTGTTCGGCACCCCCGACGCCGACGAGCTGGAGTTCACCGTCGAGGTCGTCTTCCCGGACCTGCCGCTGCTGCCGGTCACCGCGACGCGGACGGTCCGGGTGGAGTAAGCGCACCGGGACCTGAATCCGGTTTTGTGAACTGTCACCGGTGATGGAATATTTAAATAGCAACACCGGTGGCATCGGCAGCTTATAAATGAACGAGCCGGTGGCGCGTGCCTGCGAGCGGCCGCCATCGGCGGCCGCGAGTCAGCACGCGCGAGGGAGTCGGTCGGCGTTTTTAAGCGCCGACCGACGAGGCTGGGGAGGCGTGAGGCTGCGGTGCTGTTCGGTGTGGGGCGGGACTCAAAGGGGCAGCCGCGAGGGCGCCGTAGGCGACGCAAGGACCGCAGGGAGCGAGCGACCGAGGACCGCAGCGAGCGTACGGCGCCCTCGCGGCTGGGGCTTCGGAGGTAGTCCCCGTCGGTCCGCAGTCGACAATTTATAAGCGAGCGGCTGGGGATTTGGCGGTGTTCGCTGTCGATCCGCCGCCGACTATTTATAAATGGTCGACCGGAGCGTTCGAGCGACTTGCCACCTCGTCCCGCCGTCAGTATTCACCGCCACCCGCCACGTATCCCTCTTAAACCCCCGCTACGAGCGCTTTTCACCCATACCGCGGCCACCCGCCCCATGCCGCAACGACTCCGCGTACTGGCCGGCGACTGCGAGGTAACCGACCGCGGCGACCGCACCCGCACCCATCGCGGGCGCGTCGTCGTCCTGATCAAACCCGACGACACGACGCTCGTCCACGACGCCGACGGCTACCAGCCCGTCGCGTGGCTCACCCGGCCGGAGAGCGTCGTCGTCGAGGGCGACGGCGACGGGTTCACGGTCACCGCCCGCGACGGCTCCCGCCGACTCCGGATCGTCGCGGAGGAGGCGACCGCGAGCCGCGCGCTCCCGGTCACCGAGGCGGGCGTTCCGGTCGGGACCTGCCCCGAGGACGGCGGGCCGCTCGTTCGCTCGCGGGGCGACGTGGTGTGCCTCGACTGCGAGGAACGCTGGGGGCTCCCGGCCGGCGCGAGCGTCACGGACGCGACCTGCGACGACTGCGGGCACCCGAAGATCCGGGTCGAGCGCGGCGAGCCGTTTCACCTCTGTCTCGACCCCGCCTGCGACCCGATGGAGGACGCCGTCAGCGACCGGTTCGACGGAGTTTGGGACTGCCCCGACTGCGATGGCGACCTCCGCGTCCGATTCGCGCCCGGCCGCGTCTACCTCGCCTGCGAGAACGACCCCGACTGCGAGACCACCTTCTCGTTCCCCGCCGGCGTCGTCGTCGACGAGTGCGACTGCGGGCTCCCCGTCTTCGAGACGGCGGCCGGGCTGGGTTGTCTGGACGGGAGCTGCGAAATCGGGGGACACACGGCGAGCGGTGGGAAAGCGCCGGGGAGTCCGAACGACAGCTGAACGGTCGGCTCTCTCGACCTACTCCGCGAGCTGCTGACGCCCCGGTGCGATGAGCCGGTCGAGGTACTCCGCGAGCGCGCCCTTCGCGTCCGCGGGATGGAGCTCTCCCGACTCCAGGTCGGCCGCCAAGTCGTCGTAGGTGTCGTACTCCAAGTCGCCGCCGTACTCCTCGGGGCGCTCGACGGTCACCGCGTCGAACCGCGGGAACACGTGGTACTCGAACACCTGGAGGACGGGGTTCTCGCGCTCGACGCCGTCGTCGGTCGGCTCGGGGTCGGCCGTCGGCGGGCAGTAGGCGTCGTTCACCTTCGACTCGATGTCCTCGCGGGAGTCCTCCATCGAGATGGTGACCCCCTCGCTGGAGGACATCTTCCCGCGGCCGGTGCCGAGGTCGGCGATCAGCGGCGTGTGGAGGCTCGTCGGCGGTTCGCGGTCGATGCTCGGGAGCACGTCGCGCGCGAGCATGTGGACCTTCCGCTGCTCCATCCCGCCGACCGCGAGGTCGACGCCGAGGTACGGGATGTCGAGCGCCTGCATCAGTGGGTAGACGGCCTGCGACACCTTCACGGAGTCGCCGGAGGTGATCTCGGCCATCGCGCGCTCGGCGCGAGCGAGCGTCGTCTCTAGCTCCAAGGCGTGGAGATCGAGGGTGTAGTCGTCGTCCAGCTGGAAGTCGGAGCCGAGGACGAACTGGGTGTTCGACTCGTCGAGGCCGTAGGCGATGAACTGGTCGCGCATCCGCTCGGCGGTGTGGCGGATCTCCTCGAACGACCCCTTGTCGTTGAGGTAGGCGTGGACGTCGGCCAGCAGCACGGTCACCTCGAACCCCGCCTCCTGGAGGTCGATCAGCTTGTTCGCGGTGAGCATGTGACCGATGTGGAGCACGCCCGAGGGCTCGTAGCCGACGTACGCCCGCTTGCCCTCGGGGTCGTCGGCCAGCGCCTCGATCTCCGCTTCGGTGACCACCTCGGCCGCGTTCCGGGTGATCAGCTCGTGAGCGTCCATACCTCCGAGTGTGCGTTCCCGGACATATGACTTCTGGATGCGTGCGATCGCGTCCCGAACGGGGCGGCGGTGCGCCTCAGCCGCTCTCCTCGGTCTCGGGCAGCGTCCGCCCCGCGCGGTGTTCGGAGATGATCCGGTCGATCCGCTCGGCCTTCTCGTCGCGCCGGCGCTCCTCTGCCTCCTCCTCCCAGTCGTCGACGGCGGCGGCGAGGGCCTCCTCGCTCGCGACCGCCAGCTCGTCCACCTCGCGGACCGGCACCGCGTCCGCGGACACCACCGGAATCTCCCGCTCGAACAGCACCGCGTCCGCCACGTCGGAGAGGTTCCCCTCGCCGCGGATCACGGCCCGCGGCTCCGTCTCCGCGAGCCGCTCCGCGGTCCGGCGCCCGGCCCCGGACGCGTCTCGGAGGTACACCACATCGCCGGCGACGAGCCCGTACGCCTCGTCGGCGGCGTCGAGCGCGTCGAGCGTGAACTGCTCGACGACCTTCACGCTCACGAGCCCCCGGCCCTCCGCGACGTCGCCGAAGTTCGAGTGGTCGAGCCGCCACAGCTCCTTTAACGTCTCCACCTTGCGTTCGAGCTCCTCGACGCGCTCTCGGGCCTCGTCGCGCTCGCGCTCCAGCCGGTCCGTCTCGCGTTCGAGCCGCGAGACCGCCCGCCGCGAGCGCGCCTCGATCCGCTCTTCTCGTTTCGCCTCCTCTAACTCCGATTCCAGCTCCGAGACCCGATCGTCGCGCTCGTCGAGGTCGTCTTCGAGCGATTCGGCGTGCGACTCCAGCCGATCGACGCGCTCGCGGAGCCGCCGGATCGTCTCCTCCTCCTCGGTGCGCTCGGGCTCCGTGGGGTCGGCCTCGTCCGCGTCCCCGTCCGCGTCGCCGTCCCCGCCGTCGTCCTCGCTCAGGTCCTCGATGACGGCCTCCACCGAGGAGTCGCCCGCGACGACGCCGGCGATCACCGCCCCGCGGTCGAGCCGGGGCGGCGTCTTCGCCGCGATCCGCTCGAACTGGTCCTCGTGGTCGTCGTAGGCGTACAGCGCGGCCGCGAGCGCGTCGCGCTCGTGGTCGTTGTCGTAGCTCGCCTCCCGGGTCCGGTGGAGCTTCTCGTCGACCGGGAGGTCGGTCGTGGGCCGCCAGCCGGCGGCGTCGAACGAGCGTCGGAACTTCTCGACGGTCTCCGGCATCGGCTCGACGTCGGCGGCGACGATGATCGGGCGCCCCTGCTCGACGATCCACTCCGTCACCTCCGCCGTGTCGCTGGTCCGCGAGGAGTAGAGCGCGTGGACGGTGCCGTCGAGGCCGACGACCGCGGCCGCGGTGGTCGTGCCGGGGTCGATCCCGACGATGACGCGGTCGCGCCGCTTCACGAGAGGTTCGTACTCGATCCCGTCGCGGCGCTCGCGCTCCACCTCGACGCGCACGTCGCCGGCCCGCGAGTCCGAGACGGGGATGTCCTCGGGGCGGGCCTCGACCGTGAACGTCGCGTTCGCGTAGCCGCCGTACTTCTCGGTCACGTCGCGCTCGAACGAGAGGTTCGCCTCCTTCAGCTTCGACTGGACCTGCCGCGTCCGCTTCCGGACGTTGCCGTGGATCCGTCGGGTGTACCGGTCCTGGCTCCACCCGCCCTTGCCGGTCGATCGCCCGCGCGACACCTTCACCGTCGTCTCGTCGGTGAAGGCGGTCACCTCGTGGCCGACGTTGGCCGCCGCGAGCCGCGCGGCCGCCTCCGCCTCCTTCATCGGCTTCTTGCCGTACGGGATCCCGTGCCGGGAGGCGACCCGCGAGAGCGGCTCCGGGCGCTCCGCGCCGGTCACCTGGACGAGCCGGGTGCCGTCCGGGAGCGACCGGAGGAAGTTGACGAGCTCCCCCTTGTCGGCCGCCAGCTCGTAGGCGTTGTCCGTGGCGACGTAGAGGGGCTCCCGGTCGTCGATCAGTCGGCAGAGCTTCCGGAAGGAGACCACGTCGCGAGTGACCCGAGCCATCGGGCCGTCGGCGTCCGGGGCGTCCGGGTCGTCGTCGTCGACGGGGTCGAGGATAACGAGGGCGTAGGAGGGGCTGTCACCGCGGACGTCGCCGCTGTGGACGTCGACGCCGAACACCGGCCGGTCGCGGGCGCGGATGGTCCGGGTTGTCACGCCCCGAGGTAGGTCGTTGCCGCGTATATACCCCACGCCGGGACGGACGGCCCGCCGGCGGCGGACGCGCGCGGTTTTAGAGGATTCCGGACCCGTCTTCCGCCCGTTGCCGCCGACCGCTGATGGCGCCCGGCGTGCCGCCCGTCTGGATGATGTTGAACGCGGTCATCAGGTCCGTCCGGGAGATGAGGCCGACGAGCTCGCCGTCGGCGTCGATCACGGGGAGGCGCCCGACGCCGTTCTGTTGCATCGCCTGGAGCGCGCTCAGGGCGTCGGCGTCGGGGTCGACCCCGACGACGTCCGTCGCCATCACGTCGTCGACGCGGTAGGCGTCGCGCTCGACCTCCTTGACCGACCGCGCGTCCTCCAGCGTCACCATCCCGACGAGGTCGTCGCCGTCGAGGACCGGATAGCCCGTGTGGCGCTCCTCGAACATCCGACTCATCAGGTCGGCGACGGAGGTGTCCTCAGTCACGGTGTGGAGGTCCTCGCGTGGCGTCATCACGTCGGTGACGGTGACGCCCTCGAAGGCGGCCTTCAGCGTCGTCTGTTGGGCCTCGCCGGAGGCGGCGACGTAGACGAAGAAGGCCAAGACGATGAGCAGTAGCTGGAAGGTGAACAGGCCGACGATCCCCATCAAGAACGCGAACACCTTCCCCACGGAGGCGGCCCGCTGGGTCGCCTGCGCGTGCGGCTGGTTCCGCGCGAGGAGCGCCCGGAGAACCCGGCCGCCGTCCATCGGGAACGCGGGGAGCATGTTGAAGACGGCGAGGACGACGTTCAGCAGCGCGAGGTAGCCGAAGACGAAGCGGACGGCGTCGGAGCCGCCCGCCCCGACGAGGACGACCCCGTAGCAGGCGACCCCGACCGCGACGCTGACGAGCGGGCCGGCGATCGCGATCCAGAACTCGTGTCTCCAGTCCTCGGGGAACTCGGCGAAGCTGGCGAGTCCACCGAGCAGCCACAGCGTGATCGACTCGATCTCGTAGCCGTAGCGCATCGCGACCAGCGAGTGGCCGAACTCGTGGAGCAACACGCCGACGAACAGCCCCACCGCGGCCGACAGCCCGAGGATCCACGGCGTGTTGCCGGCCGCGACCGCGCCGGCGTCGATCCCGAGCCCGGCGGTCTCGTTCATCACCTCGGCGATGGTGCCGACCTGTCCGCCGATGAGGTACGCGAAGAGGGGTAAGACGAGCAGAAAGGTCCAGTTGAGCCGGATCGGGATGCCGAACGCGCTGCCGACCTTGATTCCACGCATGTCCCCGGATTCGGACGGTGACCCGTTAAGTCACCGGGTTCGGTCGGTGATCGGTTAAATAGGCGGCCCTCCTCATGACGCCTATGAGCGACACAGACCACGCCGGTCCGGTCGTGAAGCGCGGCGAAGACGTCTCGTACGAACCCGTCGACGCCGCCGAGGGGCTCTCGAAGGGTGTCCTCGTCGACGAGTCGGACGGCGCGCCGACCTTCGCGATGCGGCGGTTCGAGCTCGCGCCCGGCGCCGCCGTCCCGCGACACACCAACGCGGTCGAACACGAGCAGTACGTCCTCGCCGGCGAGTACGTCGTCGGCATCGGCGACGAGGAGCACGCCGTCTCGGCCGGCGACGCCCTCCTCATCCCCGCGGGCGTCGAACACTGGTACCGAAACGCGGGCGACGAGGCCGGCGCGTTCATCTGCGCGGTGCCGAACGGCGACGACGCGATCGAACTCGTCGAGTAGCTACTCCGGCGTCCCGACCGCGCTCGACGTGGCGCGCCGGCTACTCTAGCGTCCCGACCCGGTCGGCGACGTAGCCGAACTGGTCGCGGTAGCCGTTCGGCGACAGCAGCACGGGGTAGAAGGGCTCGTCGGCGAGCAGGGGTTCGCCGTCGGCGGCCGCGAACCGTTCGCCGGACTCGACGCGCTCGAAGTTGCGCGCGAACACCTCGTACGCCTCCGCGTCGGGCTTCGGGATCCGCTCGCGGAGCCGGAACACCGAGACGTCCTCGCGGCCGCCGGCGTCCACCACGTCGTCGGCCCCTGGCGCGGAGATGGCGCCGGTCGCGGCGAGGAACGCGCGAGCCAGCCAGTAGGCGTTGTCGGCGGCGGTCTCGGAGCCCTGGAGTCCGGCCTCCACTTCGAGCGTGTGCGGGTGTTCGATGAGCCGGCCCTCCGTGAACGCGTCGGTCTGGATCACGGCGTCGACCGGGAGGTGGGGCGCGACCGCGCGGGTCACCTCGTCCATCGAGTCGATGACGGCGAACGGCTCCGCGTACGACTGCGTCGAGTGGATCGCGAGGGTCGTACACCCCGCCAGCGCGTCGATCAGGTCGGCCGCGAGCCGCACCTCGTGGGCCGCCGCGTCGCGGTTGCCCGGGAACACCCGATTCAGGTCGGCGTCGAGGTAGCGCTCGCCGGCCGCGAGGGCCTCCTCGTTGGCGACGATCAGCCGCACCGGGCGCTCGGGGGCGAGGTCGGCGCCGAGCAGGCGCTCGACGGCGCGGGCGCCGCAGGGCTCGTCGCCGTGGATCGCGCCGACCACGGCGACCTCGGGCTCCCCGTCGCCCAGGTCGTGAATCTCCATACGACTCACAGGCCCGCGGCGGATAAGTGGCGTTCGGTCGGCGGCGACCCCCTCAGCCCCCCTCGTCCACCCGCTCCGCGTACTCGTAGTCGGCCGGGTAGGCGGGCGGCCGCGCGTCGTCGAGCGTGATCCGCCACCCGTCGACCGCGCTCGGGTCGTCGAGCGCGGCCCGGAGCGTCTCCCGGACGTCTTCGACGTCGACGCCGTAGAAGTCGCCCGGGACGCCGTCGAGGTACCGGAGGGCCGTCTCGAACAGCGACCGCATCCCGTCGTCGTTCTCGAAGTCGGCGCGCTTGTACGCCCCGGCGGCGACCTGGACCATCCCGTGGAGGAAGGCGCTCTCGACCGTCCCGCTGCCGTAGTTGTACCACTCGCTTTCGAAGCAGTCGTGGCTCTCGTGGTAGGCGCCGTCGTTGAACAGCCGGACTCCGTGCTCGGTCGCGCGCCGCAGCGTCGCGTGCTCCCAGTACCCGCCGACCACCTGCGCGTCGGACGGGCCGCCCGCCGACCCGTCCTCATCGCCCACCGCGGACGAGTCCGGGGCGTCGCCGCCAGCGTGCCACCCGGTCGGGTCCCCGAGCGGCGGGGCGACGCCCGGGTCGCGGGTGTGGTCGTCCATGTGCGCGGCGTTCGCGCGGGAGCGACCTAACCGTTTCGCGGCGGGGGCCGCCCGCTCGCCTCGCGCCGGCGACCGGCCGACCGGGTCCGGAGACGGATCGAACCCTTCTTTCCCCCGGTCGCGCTCGGGGCGAACGAATGGACGCCGGACTCCTCGCCGCGCTCGGCGCCGCCGTCGTCTGGGGCGTGTACCTCTTCGTCCTGAAGCGCGCCTTCTCCGGGTACTCCCCCGCCGCGCTGACGGTGGCGATCAACGCCGCGGCGCTCGGCTGGTTCCTCGCCGCGACCGGCCTCACCGTCGGCTTCGGCGACGCCGCGGCCGGCCTGGCCGGGCTCCTCGACCCCCGGCGGTTCGCCGTCGTCGCCGTCACGACCCTCGGGACGGCCGCGGCGTTCGTCCTCTTCCTGCGCGCCATCGACGAGGGTGCCGTGTCGTACGTCGCGCCGATCAACAAGGTCGTCCCGATGTTCGTCCTCCCGCTGGAGGTCGGACTGCTCGGACAGGTGTTGGCGCCGGTCCAAGTCGCGGGCGTCGTCGTCACCACGCTCGCGGTGTACGTCGCGAACTACGAGCCGGGCGGCTTCTTCGCGCCGTTCGCGCGGGCCGCCCGCTCGCGGCCGGCGCAGCTGGCGCTCGCGAGCGCGGCCTGCTACGCGGTCGCCGACGTGGGCAAGCGGGTGGCGCTCCAGGAGCTCGCGATCCCCGGCACGCTGTGGGTGCCCCTGCTGCTCGTCGGCGTCGCGGTCGTGCTGCTCCCCGCGGCGCTCCGGAGCTCCTTCGAGGCGACCCGCCGGGACGCCCCGAAGTTCCTCGCGGCCGGCGCGCTCGTCGCGCTGGGCGAGCACCTGACGACGGTCGCGTTCGCGGCGCTGCCCGCGAGCGTCGCCTCCCCGGTGATCAACACGCAGGCGATCGTCGCGGTCGTCCTCGGCGGCGTGCTGCTCGGCGAGCGACACTTCCGGCTCCGGCTCGCCGCGGCCGTCCTCGCGGTCGTCGGCGTCGCGATGATCGCGGGGTAAGGCGGTCGCGGGGAGTCGCGACCGGGCGACCCGCGCGGGCAGAGGGGTACTCGCCTCGACCGCTACGCCTGCCGCCACCCGAGAGACACTTGACCGTCCGGCCCGTACCGATCGTATGAACTCCTCGCCGGAGTCGAGCCCGATCGACCACGCCGAGTCGATCGTGAACGCCCTCGGCGACGGCGCGTACGTCCTCGACGCCGACCGGAACCGCGTGTTCGTCAACGACCGCCTCCGCGAGGTGACCGGGTTCGACCAGGCCGTCCTCCACGCGAAACACCCGGAGCGGCTCGTCGAGAAGGGGTACTGGAGCGCCGAGACGGGCGACCGCTACCGGGCGGCGGCCGACCGCGTCCTCGGCGGCGAGGCCGACGACGAGCGCGTCCAGCTCACGACGACGCTCGCGGACGGCCGCGAGATCACCACCGAGACGCGGCTGACCCCAATCGAGCGGGACGGATCCGTCGTCGGCGCGGTCGGGGTCATCCGCGACGTCACCGACCGGGTCCAACGCGAGCGCGAGCTGAAACGGCTCAACGAGCGGCTCGAACGCCTCGCCGGCTTCCTCTCGCACGACCTCCGGAACCCCCTGTCGGTCGCCCGCGGCTACGTCGACCTCGCGCGCGAGACCGGCGACACCGAGCGGTTGGCCGCCGCCGAGGGCGCGTTCGGCCGGATCGAGTCGATGATCGACGAGGCGCTGGTGATGGCCCGCGACCCGGACGAGGTGGAAACCGCGGACGCCGCGGTCGACCTCGCGGAGCTCGCGGCGGACTGCCTGGAGTCGGGCGACCCCGGCGACCAGCCGGCCGACGCCGACCTCGTCGTCGACGACCCCGGACCGGTGGCCGGCGACCCGACGCTGCTCCGACGCGCCGTCGGGAACCTCATCGGCAACGCCTTCGAGCACGGCGACGACGACGTCACGGTCCGGGTCGGGATCGACGACCGCGGGGTGTACGTGGCCGACGACGGTCCGGGGCTGCCGGCCGACGAGCGGGATCGCGCGGCACTGACCGACTTCGGCGTCTCGCCCCGGGGCGGCACCGGGATCGGCCTCGCCATCGTCGAGCGCGTCGCGGCCGCGCACGGCTGGACGCTCGACGTCGACGAGTCCGCGTCGGGCGGGTTCCGCGCGACGCTGGTCGGCGCGGAACCGACGAAATAAAGGGGGGCCCGAGCCAACGCCAGTCCGCGTGCGAGGGTAGCCAAGCCCGGAAACGGCGGCGGATTCAAGCTCCGCTCCTGTAGAGGTCCGTGGGTTCAAATCCCTCCCCTCGCATGAGCGCGCCCACAGCGCGTACATGCGGAAGACGCTCTCGGAGCGCTCTTCCCTCGCGAAAATTCACTCGAACGCGACCAGCGACGGCTATTCGTCTCAGTCGTCGCGAAACGACACGAACGTCCATCCGAAACGGAGGGTCCGAAACGGTTTTGCCCCGGCCTGCCGGACGGTCGATATGCCAGCAGATCCCGACACGGGGTACGACCCCTCGCTGGGTCGGAAGTTCGTGTTCGTCACGGGCGGGGTGATGTCCGGGCTGGGCAAGGGCATCACCGCCGCCAGCACCGGGCGCCTCCTCGCCAACGCGGGCTTCGACGTCACCGCCGTGAAGGTGGACCCGTACCTCAACGTCGACGCCGGGACGATGAACCCGTACGAGCACGGCGAGGTGTACGTCCTCAAGGACGGCGGCGAGGTCGACCTCGACTTGGGCAACTACGAGCGCTTCCTCGGCACCGACATGACGTTCGACCACAACGTCACCACGGGGAAGACGTACCAGCACGTCATCGAGCGCGAGCGCGCCGGCGACTACCTCGGCAAGACCGTCCAGATCATCCCGCACGTCACCGACGACATCAAGCGCCGGATCCGGGAGGCCGCCGAGGGCTCGGACGTCTGTCTCGTCGAGATCGGCGGGACCGTCGGCGACATCGAGTCGATGCCGTTCCTCGAGGCCCTCCGCCAGTTCGCCCACGAGGAGGACGACGAGGACATCCTCTTCACGCACGTCACCCTGGTCCCCTACTCGAAGAACGGCGAGCAGAAGACGAAGCCGACCCAGCACTCCGTGAAGGAGCTGCGTTCGATCGGGCTCCAACCGGACGTCCTCGTCGGACGGTCCGAGGACCGGTTGGAGCCGGAGACGAGAGAGAAGATCGCCCTGTTCTGCGACGTGCCCACCGAGGCCGTCTTCTCGAATCCCGACGTGGAGGACATCTACCACGTCCCGCTGATGGTCGAAGACGAGGGGTTAGACGAGTACGTGATGGAGCGCCTCGACCTCGTCGACGAGGCGCTCCCGGAGGGCGAGCGCTCGACGGAGTGGCGCGATCTGGTCACGCGCGACCGCGAGGAGGAGATCGACGTGGCGCTCGTCGGCAAGTACGCCCTCGAAGACGCGTACATGTCGATCCACGAGGCGCTGAAACACGCCGGCATCCAGACCGGCACGGAGGTGAACGTGCTGTGGGTCGACGCCGACGAGACGCGGGCGGAACACGAGCAGCGGCTCGCGGAGGCCGACGCCGTCGTCGTCCCCGGCGGCTTCGGCTCCCGCGGGACGGACGGGAAGATCGAGGCGGTCCGCTACGCCCGGGAGAACGACGTGCCGTTCCTCGGGCTCTGCTTGGGCTTCCAGATGGCGGTCGTCGAGCACGCGCGCAACGTCCTCGGGCTGACCGGCGCCCACTCCGCGGAGATCGACCCCGACACGTCCCACCCCGTCATCGACCTGCTCCCCGACCAGTACGAGACGGAAGACATGGGAGGGACGATGCGGCTCGGCGCCCACGAGACCGCCATCGAACCCGACACGCTCGCGGCCGAGGTGTACGGCGCCGACGCCTGCACCGAGCGCCACCGCCACCGCTACGAGGTGAACCCCGAGTACATCGACGCCTTAGAGGCGGACGGCCTCGTCTTCTCCGGGCGCGCCGACAACCGGATGGAGATCCTCGAACGCCCGGACCACCCGTTCTTTTTCGGGACGCAGGCGCACCCCGAGTTCCGGTCGCGGCCGGACCGCGCGAGCCCGCCGTTCGTCGCCCTCGTCGAGGCGGCGCTGGGATCGACGGACACAACCGAGCGGAACGCGGACGTGAGGCTATAGATGGTCGAGACGGACGAGTTCATCGCGGAGGCGAAAGCGGAGATCCGGGAGGCGATCGGCGACGCGAACGCCGTGATCGCCCTCTCGGGCGGGGTCGACTCCTCGGTCGCGGCGACGCTCGCGTACGAGGCGGTCGGCGACCAGCTCACCCCCGTCTACGTCGACACGGGGCTGATGCGGAAGGGGGAGACCGAGGAGATCCGCGACACGTTCGAGTTCATGGAGTCGCTGCGGGTGATCGAAGCCCAGGACCGGTTCTTCGACCGCCTCGAAGGCGTCACGGACCCGGAGGAGAAGCGCCACGTCATCGGCGAGGGGTTCATCGACGAGTTCGAGACCGTCGCGCGCGACGTCGACGCCGACTACCTCGTTCAGGGGACGATCTACCCCGACCGCATCGAGTCGGAGGGGAACATCAAGTCGCACCACAACGTCGGCGGGCTCCCCGAGGTCGTCGACTTCGAGGGGATCGTCGAGCCCGTGCGAGACCTCTACAAGGACGAGGTGCGCGAGGTGGCCCGCGCGCTCGGCCTCGAGGAGATCATCTCCGAGCGCATGCCGTTCCCCGGGCCCGGGCTCGCCGTCCGGATCGTCGGGGAGGTGACCCCGGAGAAGGCGGCCGTCGCCCGCGAGGCGACCCACGTCGTCGAGGCGGAGCTCGAGGAGTACGACCCGTGGCAGGCGTTCGCCGCGGTCCTCGGCAAGGCGACCGGCGTCAAGGGAGACAACCGCGTCCACGGCTGGGTGGTCGCCGTGCGCTCCGTCGAGAGCCGCGACGGGATGACCGCCCGCGCGCAGGAGCTCGACTGGAACACGCTCCAGCGGATCCAGAGCCGGATCACCGGCGAGAACGAGGACGTGGCGCGGGTCGTCTACGACGTGACCCACAAACCGCCCGCGACGATCGAGTACGAGTGATGGCGGACCGGCTACTCGCGGTCGTCGCCGGCCCGGACGAGCGCGGCCTCGGCGAGGAACTGGCGGCGCTGGGCGTCGAGGTCGCTCGCGTCGACGGGCTCGTCACGGCGGCGAAACTCGAGGACGCGGGGATCGGCGGCGCCGGCCTGTTCGTCCTCACCGACGTGGAGGAGGCGACCGGGATCCCGATCGCCAAGGAGCTGAACTCCGACGTTCGGATCGTGACGTACGCGACCCGATCGCTGCCGGAGTTCGTCGCGACCGTCGCGGACCTCGCGGTCGACCCCGCGCTGCTGGACGCCGCGACGGTCGCCGAGGAACTGACCGGCGACGCGGAACCGAACGACGCCGAGACCGAGCCGTGACCGGGGACGATTCGACCGCCGACGCGGACGCGGCCGAGGACGACCCGGCCGACGACGCGGACGCGGCCGAGGACGACCTCACCGCCGACGGCGGGGAAGACGCCCCCGCGACGGTCCCTCTCACCCTCTACACCCGCGAGGACTGCTCGCTGTGCGTCGTCGCCCGCGAGACGATCGAGTCGGTCGCGGCCGACCTCGACGGCGTGCGGGTCGCCCTCGACGTGGTCGACGTGGACACCGACCCCGAGCTCGCCGACGAGTACGGCGAGCGCGTCCCGTACGTCCTCGTCGACGGGAACCCGGCGTTCAAGTACGAGATCGAGGAGCGCGACCTGCGGCTGAAGCTCTTAGCGGCGACCTGAGTCCGAAAAAGCGCGCCGCGGACGGGAGTTCGGCGGCGCGGACTACTGCTCGACCGTCTCCGCGCCGGGCGCGTTCGCCTTCACGCGGGTCACGGCCTCAACGGCGTTCGACCGGGAGGCGTACCCCTCGCCGGAGTCGGCGAGGACGTTGCCGTTGCGGTGGCGGAGCCGCCAGCGCCACTCCGCGGCGGCGTCGCGGTACACCTCGAACGCCGCGGGATCGATCCGGAGGTAGTTCATACAGTCGTGGCGGACGTCGCGGTCCCCGCCGTCCGCCGCCCGACTACCGCGACCCGAGCGTTTACCACGCGGACGCTCCCTCGTAGTCGTATGTATGTACTGCGAGGCGGTCGCGTGGCGGACGCCGCGGGGACCCGCGAGGCCGACGTGGCGGTCGCGGACGGCGAGGTCGTCGCGGTCGGCGAGCCGGGGGCGGTCGACGACGCGCTGGCGGCCCTCGGCGACGATGGGGAGCCGACCGAGGTCGACGCCGACGGGCAGGTCGTCGCCCCCGGGCTGATCGACGCGCACGTCCACGTGATGATGGACGGACGGCCGGACGTCTCGACCGCGGTATCCGACAGCGACTACACCGCGAGCTATCGGGCCGCGAGCAACCTCGAATCGGCCGTCTCGGCCGGCGTCACGACCGTCCGCGACCTCGGGAGCCGGGGGACGCTCGCGCTCGACGCGGGCGAGGCGGTCGCCGCCGGCGACATCGACGGCCCGCGAGTGCTCGCCTGCGGCCGCAACGTGATCATGACCGGCGGCCACGGCAACTGGTTCGGCCGCGAGGCCGACGGCCCCGCGGAGGTGCGGAAGGCGGCGCGCGAGCAGCTGAAGGCGGGCGCGGACGTGCTCAAGTGTATGGCCACCGGCGGCGTCCTCACCGAGGGCGCGGTGACGGGCGCCCCCGAGCTCAATCCCGAGGAGCTGGCCGCGTTCACCGACGCGGCCGCCCCGACCGACACGCCCACCGCGGCTCACGCCCACGGCGAGGAGGGAATCAAGAACGCCGTCGAGGCCGGCATCTCCAGCGTCGAACACGGGACGTTCATGGACCGCGAGGCCGCCGAGATGATGGCCGAGCGCGGCACCTACTGGGTGCCGACCGCGAGCGCGCTCCGCGGCATCGTCGACAACGGCGTCGAGGCCGGCATCCCCGAGGACGCCGTCGCGAAGGCCGAGGACGCCGCGGACCGCTTCGACGACGCGTGGGACCACGCGCTGGAGGCCGGCGTCCCGATCGCGATGGGCACCGACGCGGGCACCCCGTTCAACTTCTTCGAGGAGATCCCCGGGGAGATGGCGCACATGGTCGAGTACGGGCTCTCGCCGGAGCGGGCGCTGGAGGCCGCCACCGTCAACGCCGCCGACCTGCTCGGACTCGACGACGTGGGGCGCGTCGAGGAGGGGTACGCGGCGGATCTGGTCCTTCTCGACGCCGACCCGAACGAAGACGTCGAGGCGTGGCGGGAGCCGGACGCGGTGTTCGCGCGCGGTGAACGCGTAGAATAGGGAATCCGGTTCGGCTGCGGGCCTTATAAATAGCCGAGCAGCGTCGCAGTCGGGGATTTATAAAAGAACGGCGATTCTGCGGAGAACGCTTCGAAAATTCCAGTCGCTCGTTTATAAATAACCGACAATAGATCGACGGCGAACACCGCCAAAGCCCCAGTCGCGAGGGCGTCGCACGCTCGCTGTGCTCCTCACTCGGTCGCTCACTCCGTTCGCTCCCTCATTGCGGTGCTTGCGTCGCCTGCGACGCCCTCGCGACTGCCCCTTTGAGTCCCGCCCCGCACGGCACCGCACAGCGCCCCACGCCTCCCCAGCCTCGCCGCTCACGCCCTACGGGCGTTCGCGGCGTCCCTCGCGCGTGCTCCTCGCGGCCGCCTTCGGCGGCCACTCGGAGGCACGCGCCGACCGCACCGCGCGTTCATTTAAAAATTGTCTCGGCGCCGCCGATCTGCGCACCCGACCGCGAAGCGAGTCGAACGGTCGCTTTTAACCCGAGCCGACGCAAGGGTCGGTCGATGACGAGCGCGCAATCCGGGTCGTCGACCCGGCACGCGGACCCGAACGAGAACCCCTACGTCGAGGACCCGCCGACCGACTTCGACCCGGTCGACGACCTCGCAGAGACCGAGGCCGCCGAGCAGGCCGAACTGCTCCGGGCGGCCGTCCGCGAGCACGACCACCGGTACTACGTCGAGGCCGATCCCCTCATCTCCGACGAGGCGTACGACCGGCTGTTCGCCCGGCTTCGGGACCTCGAAGACGCGTTCGACCTGCCGACCGAGAACTCCCCGACGCGGCAGGTCGGCGGCGAGCCGCTCGACGCGCTGGAGACGGTCGAACACGTCGCGCCGATGCGCTCGATCGACAACGACACCGACGCCGCGGCGGTCCGCGAGTTCGACGAGCGCGTCCGCGAGGGGCTGGCCGACGCGGCCCGGTCCGGCGACCTCCCCGGGTTCGACCCCGACGACCTCGCGTACGTCTGCGAGCCGAAGTTCGACGGCCTCTCGATCGAGGTGATATACGAGGACGGCGCGTACGTCCGCGCGGCCACCCGCGGCGACGGCCGCGAGGGCGACGACGTCACCGAGCAGGTCCGGACGATCGGCTCGGTGCCCGGCCGCCTGCGCGGCGACGACCACCCCGAGCGCCTCGCCGTTCGCGGGGAGGCCTACATGCCCAGAGACGCCTTCGAGGCGTACAACGACGAGCTGATCGAGCGGGGCGAGGAGCCGTTCGCGAACCCGCGCAACGCCGCGGCCGGCACGCTCCGCCAACTGGACCCGTCGGTCGTCGCCGAGCGCCCCCTCGACGTCTTCTTTTTCGACGTGCTCGCGTGGGAGGCCGGCGACGGGGGCCCGGAGCGCCCCCCGCGCCACCGCGACGCGCTCGACGCGTTCGAGTCGCTCGGACTCCGCCGGAACGACCGGGTGAAGACCGTCGACGACGTCGAGGCCGCGATCGAGTACCGCGACGAGATACTGACCGCCCGCGACGACCTGAACTACGCGGTCGACGGCGTCGTGATCAAGGTCGACGCCCTCGCGCACCGCGAGGCGCTCGGCGCCACGTCGCGCGCCCCGCGCTGGGCGTTCGCCCACAAGTTCCCCCCGCGGACCGCGACGACGACCGTCGAGGGGGTCACGGTCCAGGTCGGCCGCACCGGGCGGCTCACGCCCGTCGCGGAGCTCGATCCCGTCGACGTCGGCGGCGTCACCGTCTCGCGGGCGACGCTCCACAACCCCGCCGAGATCGAGGCGCTCGGCGTCAACGTCGGTGACCGCGTCCGGATCTACCGCGCGGGCGACGTGATCCCGTACGTCCCGGAGGTCGTCGAGAAGCGCAGCGAGGGAGCCTACCAGTTCCCCGACGCCTGTCCCGTCTGCGGCGCCGAGATCGAGCGCGACGGCCCGCTCGCGTTCTGTACCGGCGGGCTCGGCTGTTCCGCGCAGTTAGAGCGCGCGGTCGAACACTGGGCGCGCCGCGACGCGCTCGACGTCGAGGGGCTCGGGCCGGAGCGGGTCGAACAGCTCCGCGAGGCCGGCCTCGTCGAGTCGCTGCCGGACCTGTACGACCTGACCGTCGACGACCTCGCCGCGCTGGATGGGTGGGGCGAGACGAGCGCCGAGAACCTGGTCGCGGAGCTCGACGCGACCCGGAACCCGTCGCTCGACGACTTCCTCGCCGGGCTGGGGATCCCCGACGTGGGCGCGACGACCGCCCGGGCGCTCGCCGCGCACTTCGGGACGCTCGACGCCCTCCTCGACGCCGACGAGGCGGCCCTCCGCGAGGTCGACGACGTGGGCCCCGAGGTGGCGGAATCGATCCGGACGTTCCTCGACACCGAGGAGAATCGCGCCGCCATCGAGGGGCTCCGCGAGCGCGGCGTCGACCCCGAGCCGTTCGAGACCGACGCGCCCGACGGACCGACCGACGCGCTCGACGGCCTCACCTTCGTGTTCACCGGATCGCTGTCGGTGACCCGCGGCGACGCACAGGCCCACGTCGAGGCGCACGGCGCGAACGCCACGTCGAGCGTCTCCGGGAACACCGACTACCTCGTCGCCGGCGAGGACCCAGGGCGATCGAAGCGCGACGACGCGGCCGCCGAGGACGTGCCGGTCGTCGACGAGGACGGGCTCGCCGACCTGCTCGCGGAGCGCGGCGTGGCGTGGCCGCCGGAGGGGGGCGAGTAGCGCCGCGACGCGCGGGCGACGCTCGCTCCGACCCGCAATCCTTTATCAGGTGACGCCGGAACCGAGTGGTATGACCGCTATCGAACTGCGGGGCGTGACCAAGGAGTTCGCCGACGTCACGGCCGTTCGCGACCTCGATCTCACCGTCGAAGACGGCGAGGTGTACGGGTTCCTCGGCCCGAACGGTGCGGGCAAGTCGACGACGATCGACGTGCTCCTCGATCTCGTCCGCCCGACCGCCGGGGCGGTCCGCGTCCTCGGCGCCGACGTCGCGACCGACGGGGTCGATATCCGACGGCGGACCGGCGTGCTACCTGACGGCTTCTCGGTGTACGACCGGCTCTCCGGGCGGAAACACGTCGAGTTCGCCGTCGAGTCGAAAGCGGCCGACGACGACCCGGACGCCCTGCTCGACCGCGTCGGCCTCGCCGGCGCCGCGGACCGCGCCGCCGGCGAGTACTCGAAGGGGATGCGCCAGCGACTCGCGCTGGCGATGGCGCTCGTCGGCGACCCCGACCTGCTGATCCTCGACGAGCCCTCCTCCGGCCTCGACCCGGCCGGCGCCAAGGAGATGCGCGAGATCGTCCGCGCGGAGGCCGACCGCGGCGCCACCGTCTTCTTCTCCTCGCACATCCTCGAACAGGTCGACGCCGTCTGCGACCGCGTCGGCATCCTCCGCGACGGCGAACTCGTCGCCGAGGACTCCGTTGAAGGCCTCCGCGAGGCCGTCGGCGGCGAGGAGACCTTAGAGGTCGCGGCCGCGGGTGCCGACGACGACGCGGTGGCGGCGGTCCGCGCGCTCGCCGGCGTCTCCGGCGTCTCCCGCGACGGCGACGAACTGGTGGTGAACTGCGCGAGCGACGCCAAGACCGACGTCATCGCCGCCCTGGAGGACGCCGGCGTCGCGGTCGACGACTTCCACACCCGCGAGGCCTCGCTCGAGGACCTCTTCCTGGCGTACACGGAGGGGGACGCGGCGGAGCGCGACGCCGACGCCGCCGATTCCGATTCTGCCTCGACGGAACCCGATCCGGCGCACGACGAGCCGGACGCGGCCGACGACGCCGGTCCGCCGCACGATGATTCGGACGCGACCGAGGGGGTGGACCGATGAGCCTCACGGCCGTCGCTCGGAAGGACTTCCAGGAGACGGTCCGGTCGCGCGGGATGCTCGTCCTCGTGGCGCTGTTCTCGCTGCTCGTCTCGGCGTTCGCGTTCGCCGTACGGCCCACGGGCGGGAGCGAGCAATTCGCGACCGAACTGCTGTTGAGCGTCTTCATCGGCCCCTTCCTCGTCACGACGCTCGTCCCGCTCGTCGGGGTCGTCGTCGGCTACGACGCTGTCAGCGGCGAGCGCGAGTCCGGATCGCTGAAGCTGCTCTTATCGCTCCCGCACTCGCGGGCCGACGTGGTCCTGGGGAAGGTCGCCGGCCGCGGCGCGGCGCTCGCGCTCGCGGTGTTCGCCGGGTTCCTGCTGCCCGCGCTGGTGTTGATCGTCGCCCCGGTCGTGTTCAACGCCGGCGCGTTCCTCGGCTACACCGTATTCGCGGCCGCGCTCGGCGTCGCGTTCGTCGCCATCGCTGTCGGCTGTTCGGCCGCGTCCGCGACCCAGCGCCGGGCGCTCATCGGGGCCGTCGCGATATACGTCCTCTTCGTGCTGCTGTGGGGCGCTATCACCGGCCGGCTGGTCGGGGCCGCCGGTCCCGTCGTCGACGCACTTCCGCTGTCGGCGGCGCAGCTCCGGGTGTTCCTCCGGGTCTCGAACCCGACGACCGCGGTCGAGGTGCTGTCGACCGCGTTCCTCGGCGAGCAGCTGTTCAGCGGTAACTCCGCGAACCAGCAGCTCTCGGCCGCTGCGATGTTAGTGTTCTGGACGCTCGCGCCGCCGCTCGCCGGGCTGCTGAAGTTCGACGCGGACGACCTGTAACGGACCGCCTCACGGGGTTGCTCGCGACGGCGAAGTGGGCTCGGGCGGGTTCGAACCTCACTCACTCCGCTCGCTTCGCTCGCTTCGTTCCCTGCTTCGAACCCGCCTCAAACATTCACAGCGGCGCCGCTCACGAGTTGTTCGCGGCGCCGACAGTGGGCTCGGGCGGGTTCGAACCGAAATCGGACGTGCTCGCTCCTTCGTCGCTGCGCGCGACCGATAGGGTTCGACCGCCCTCGCAGACATTTCTGTGACTCACTTCGTTCGTCCCAGAAATGGGCTCGGGCGGGTTCGAACCGAAGAAAGACGGTCGTCTCGCTTCGCTCGACGCTGCGTCTTTCAGGGTTCGAACCGCGCCCTCAGACAGTCACGACGGCGCCGCTCACGATGTGTTCGCGGCGCCGATAGTGGGCTCGGGCGGGTTCGAACCGCCGATCTCAGCCTTGTAAAGGCCGCGTCATAACCAGCTAGACCACGAGCCCTCACCCGTTTGAACCCGCCGAGAGCGGAAAACGATTTCCTTCCGCGACGCGAACCCCGACCGTGAACCGCCGCCTCGTCGGTGTCGCGGCCGCGCTCGCGCTGATCGCCGTCGCCGGACTCGGCGCCGCCGCCGCGAACCCGACCCTCCTGATCACCGGCTACGACACCGCCACGGTCGAGGCCGTCGACGGCGAGACGGGCGAGACGCTCGCGACCGTCGAGGCCCGGGTCGCGGACGGGTTCGTGAAACGGTACGTCGGCCTCTCCGCGACCGACGATCTCGACGCTGGCGAAGGGATGTTGTTCGTCCACGCCGACGCCGCGGAGCGCGCCTACGTGATGCGCGACATGGCGTTCCCGCTCGACATCGTCTTCGCCGATGCCAACGGGACCGTCACGACGATCCACGAGGCGGCGCCGGAGTCGCGACCGCTCACTCGCTACGAGGGCACCGGCCGGTACGTCCTCGAAGTCCCGCGCGGATGGAGCGAGCGCCACGGCGTCGAGCCGGGCGACAGGCTGGTGATCGACCGGTCGTGAGCCCGACCGCCGCGGGCCGCCGCCGGCCCGCCGACGAAACCGCTTTCCCGCTCGCAGTCGTCGCCACGACCATGACCGGACTTCCCCGCCGGATCGCGTGGAACCTCCGCCACCGCTGGCGGCGGGTGTTCGCGCTCTGCGTCGTCGGCGCCGGCGTCGCCGCCCCCCTCCTCACCGGCCTCTGGTGGCTCCTCCCGCTCGTGTGGTTCTTCGGCCTCTTCATCGTGCTACCCGTCCTCCACACGCTGACGAAGCCACTTCCGGACGACGGGACGGACGGCTCCCGAGCGGCATCCGACGACCCCGCGCTCGACGCCCTCCGAGAGCGCTACGCGCGCGGCGATATCGACGAACGCGAGTTCGAGCGTAAGCTCGACCGCCTCCTGGAGACCGAGGACGCCGAGACGGTGACCGATCCGCCCGACGGCGACGTTACAGACCGCGTCCGCAAGGGGATTCGAACCGAGATGGAGCGGCTCCGCGAATGACCGCTCGACGGCTTCCGTCGGGGGGCGACTGATGTTCGTCGAGGCCCTCCGGTACCCGTTCGCGGACCGAACGCGGCTCGACGGCACCGCGAAGTGTCTCGCGGCGCTGCTGCTCGGCGGCGCGCTGCTCCGGACGGCGGCGGGGCTCTGGCCCGACTGGGCGCTGCTGGTCCCGCTCCTGCTCGCCGTCGGTCCCCTCGTCGCGTTCCTCGGACTCGTCGGCGGCGTGCTCGCGGGAGAGGGGTTCCGACCGGTCGCGACGGCCGCGACGGCTCGGCTCGGCGGGCGCCTGCTCGGCGTCGGCGCCGTCTACCTCTCTCCGGCGGCTGTCACCGTCGCCGCCGTCAGCTACCTCGTCGCGCGGGGGACGGTCCCGAGCGCGCTGAGCGGCGTGACGATCGCGACGCTCGCGACCGTCGCGCTGCTCGTCACGGTCGTCTGCGCGTACCTCTTCCCCTCCGCGGCCGCGATGAGCGTGCGGAACGGGCTTCGTGCCGGCCTCGATCGGGACGCGATCCGCGGGACGGCCTCGAGTTCGTACTTCCTCGCGTGGGTCGGCGCGACCGTCCTCGTCGTCGTCGCGTGGACCGCGCTGGCGGCGACGGCCGAGCGGAGCGTCGCCGCGCTCCTCGTCCTCGCGTGGACCGCGTACGCCCACGTCGCCGCCGCGGCGCTGCTCGCCGAGGGCGTCGGTCGGACGAAGTACTGGTGAGCGCCGGAGCGAGCGCGAGCATCGAAACGGCGGCGACGACCCACGCCGAGTCAGAGGTCGATCTGCGCGGCCGCGTCCTCCATCGACCGGTTGTGGAGCGCTTCTCCCGTGGCGCGGTCGAAGACGTGGATCGCGTCCTCCGGGACCCGCGCGGTCACCGTGTCGCCCTCGCTAACGCGGTTGAACCCGTCGATGGTCGCGACGAGCGTCGCCGCGGTCTCCGGGTCCGCGTCGGGATCGAAGTGGAGGTACACCGTGTTCTCGTCGCCCATCGGCTCGACGACGTCGACGGTCGTCTCGAACGCGTGCTCGCCTCCCTCGTCGACGAGCTCGACCGCCTCGGGGCGGATCCCGAGCCTGAGGTCGGTCACGCCGCCGAGGTCCGACTGAACCGACTCGTCGATCGAATACTCGAATACCTCGCCGACGAGCCGATCTCCCTCGAGCGTCACGTCGAAGAAGTTCATCGACGGCTCGCCGAGGAAGCTCGCGACGAACTGGTTTGTCGGCTCGTGGTAACACTCCAGCGGCGTCGCGACCTGCTGGAGCTCGCCGCCGTCGAGGATGGCGATCCGATCGCCCATCGTCATCGCCTCGGTCTGGTCGTGGGTGACGTACACGGTCGTCACGCCGAGGTCGTTCTGGAGCCGCTGGAGCTCGGTACGCATCTCCGCGCGGAGCTTCGCGTCGAGGTTGCTGAGCGGCTCGTCCATCAGGAACACCTCGGGATCGCGCACGATGGCGCGGCCGAGGGCGACGCGCTGCTGTTGGCCGCCCGAGAGGTCGCTCGGCTTCCGGTCGAGTAGGTTCGAAATGCCGAGCATCTCGCCGGTCTCCGAGACCATCCGGTTGATCTCGTCGTCGGGGAGGTCCGTCGACTCCTCGAGTCCGAACGACATGTTCTGCCGGACGCTCATATGCGGGTAGAGCGCGTACGACTGGAACACCATCGCGATGTCTCTGTCCTGCGATTTCACGTCGTTGACGACGCGGTTATCGATGCTGAGCGTGCCGGACGTGATCGTCTCGAGGCCGGCGACCATCCGGAGCGTGGTAGACTTCCCGCAGCCGGACGGGCCGACGACGACGAGGAACTCGCCGTCGTCGATCGACAGCGACACGTCGTCGACCGCGACGATCTCCTCGTCGCCGTCCTGGAACGTCTTCGTTATCGAGTCGAGTTCAAGCGTTGCCATATCTTTGTGTTGTGGTCGGTGTCGAGTGGTCGGTCGCGCGCCGCGTCGCGTCTGCTCCCCAGTGGTCGCCGTCGCCGGACGAGGGGCGCGTCCGGGTCACGCCGCCACCCCCTCGGCGAACTCCTCGCCGAAGAAGATGTACACCGCCAGCGTCGGCAGCGCCGCGAAGAACGCCCCGGCCATCCGGAGCGCGAAGTCCTGCCCCTCAAGCGAGGTCCCGAGCCCGGCGAGGATCAACACGACGGGCGCGGCCGGGCTCGACTCCGTCGAGACGAGCACCAGCGTGAAGAGGAGGTCGTTCCAGATCTGGGTAAACTGATAGATCAGGACGACGGCGAACATCGGTCCCGACAGCGGGAGGACGATCCGCCGGTACACCCGACGGAGCGTCGCCCCGTCCAGGCGGGCCGACTCGATCATCTCGTCGCTCATCGTCTTGTAGTACGTCCGGAACAGGAGCGTACAGATCGGGATCCCGTAGGCGACGTGGGTGATCACCAGTTCGATGATGCCGGCGTAGTCGTCCGGGACGCCGAGCGCCCAGACGAACGACAGCGTCTGGGTGAGCTGGACCCACTGCGACCAGAACTGGGTCAGCGGCACCAGCACGGCCTGATACGGGATGAAGATCCCGGCGATGATGAGCATGAGCACCACCGCCTTGTACGACTGCTTCCACGTCGGGATCGTCAGCCCGTACGCGGTGACGCTCCCGACGAACGCCGAGATCACCGTCGCGGGCACGGCGTACAGCAGGCTGTTCCCCATGCCGCGCAACAGGGCGTCGATCGCCGCCTGCCACTTCTCGAAGGTGAGCCCGGACGCCCCCGGCGGAGCGAACGGCGCCGTCTCGATGATCGCGGTACCGGTCTTGAACGACGTCACCAGCCCGGACTCGATGGGAACGAGGTAGAACGCCGCCGCGAAGATCAGGACGACGTACAGCCCGGCGTCTTCGACCGTCGTCTGGTCGAGGGTCCGCCGCAGTCGCGCTGTCGTCGTCATCGTACCCCCGTCGGTTCTGGGTTCCGTGTCGCTCATAGGTTGTTCCTCCGGTATTCGTACACGAGATAGGGGCCGATGACGCTGAGCGCCATCCCGAACAGGACGATGGCGATCGCCGACCCGTACGCCCAGTTGAGGTTCGCGTACGCCTCACGCACCATCTTCGTCGCGAGGATGTCGGCGCCGTTCGGCGGCCGGTACCCCCCGACAAGCGAGTAGAGGAAGTCGAAGGCCTTCATCCCGAACACCATCAGCACGACGGCGGCGCTGATCGTCGCGCCCTTCAGCTGGGGAATGATCACGCGCCAGTACATCTTCAGGGCCGACGCGCCGTCGACCTTGGCCGCCTCGTAGTGTTCTGTCGGAATCGCGCGGAGCCCGGCGAGGTACACGACCATCGCGTACCCCGAGAACTGCCACATCAACGCGAAGATGATCGCGTAGAGGACGATGTCCTGGTTGCCGAGCCAGCTTATCGGGCCGAGTCCGAACGTCCCGATGAGGTTGTTGGCGATCCCGTTGTTGTAGTTGTAGATCCACAGCCAGAACTGGGCCGTCACCACGAACGAGAGGCTCATCGGGAGGAGGTAGATCGTCCGGAACGTGTTCTCGAACCGGATCCCCCTGTCTATCAGGATCGCCAACACGAGACCGACGATGAGCGTCCCCGCGGTGAACGCGATCAGCAGGATGAGCGTGTTGACCGCGGCGTCGATGAACCCGGAGTCCGCGAGCGCCCGGGTGTACATCTCGAAGTCGAGGTCCGAGTAGTCCGGCGCGTTCTCGAAGCGCTGGTAGTCGGTCAGCGAGATCAGCAGGTTCCAGATGACCGCACCGTAGACGAACAGCCCCATCAGCAGGAACGGCGGGAGCCAGAAGACGGACGACTCCATGAAGTCGCTTCCGAAGCGCCGATCCAGGCTCGCCTTGAGACGGGTCGTCACGTCACGGTCCGGCTCCGCCGGCGGTTCGGCCGCGGGGCCGTCGGTCACGACGCCGCCGTCGGCGCGGACCCCGCCGTCGTCTGGGTTAGCCTCGTCGTCCCCCGAGGAGGGCCTGATCGTCCGGTACAATCGACGATAAAAATCCAGCATCGCGTGGATTTCAGTTCGACACCGCGTCCAGGAAGCCCGTCGTCGCCGCGTCGACGTTGTACGGGCCGGTGAACTCCGAGGAGATGACCTCGTTGAGCGCGGTCATCGTCTCGGAGGGGACGCCCAGCCCGTGCTGGAGGTTCGGCGGTCGGTACTCCGCGTTCGCGAAGTCCTCGGCCGTCTCCTGGAGGTACGGACCGAACTCCTCCATGCTCACGTCGGTCCGGGTCGGGATCGACCCCTTGTACTGGTTGAACGCGATCTGGGCCTCCGGGCTGCCGACGAACGCCTCCCAGGTCTTCGAGGCCTCGGGCGTCGGGTTGTTCGCCGGGTAGAGGAACGAGTCGAAGTGGAGCGTGTACATGCCCTCCGTGCCGGGGAACGTCTTGAAGCCCCAGTCGTCCTCGTAGGCGAAGTCCTCGGCGTTCCGGAACGCGCCCGCCGCCCAGTTGCCCTGGTGGATGAAGGCGGCGTTGCCGTTGATGATGTTCTGGTTCGACTCGGTCAGCCCGATCGAGGACGCGTCCTCGCTGATGTGGTTCTCCAGCATCTCCGCGGTCCGCTCGAACGCGGCGCGAACGGCGCTCTCGGAGCCCTCGCCGTTGAGGAAGTCCATGTACGGCTGGTAACCGTTCTCACCGAGCATCACGGCACCCCACAGCTGGGTCGTCGTCCAGGTGCCGGACATCCCGTGCGTCATGGGAACCGCGTCCGTCTCGCTAGCGACCGTCTCGAACGCGTCGATGAGCGCCGAGGGGCTGTTCAGCGAGTCGACGTCGATCCCGGCGTCCTCGACGACGGAGACGTTGTAGAACAGGCAGTTCAGTCGGTGGGAGCCGAGCGGCACGGCGCGGTAGCTGCCGTTCTGCTGGTGGAGGTCGATGGCCTCGTCGACCATCACCTCCTCGAAGTTGTTCTGCTCCCAGACGTCGTCGACGCTACCGAGGACTCCCTCGTAGCGGAGGAGGTTCGGGCCGGGCCAGTTGGCGAACGACCCCGGCGGGTCGTCGCTCTGGAGCCGGTTCGCGACCACGGCGTCGAGGTTCTGGTTACCGCCGCCGCCGATGGGGTTCATTTCGAGGCCCGTGTCGGGGTGGGCCTCGTTGAACGCCTCCTCGAGCGCCTCGGCCGCCGCCGCCCCGTCGCCGCCGGTCCAGCCGTGAAGCACTTCGACCGGGTTACCGGAACCGCCGCCGCCGTTACTGCCGTTACCGCCGCCGCCACCGCCGCCGGAACAGCCGGCGATCCCCACGGTCGCGAGGCTCCCGGCGCCGGCCACGTAGTGGCGACGGGTGAGTCTGTTCTCCGAATCGGCTCCGTTGTCACGTGACATGTACTCACCGGTTTGGCTGGCCAGTACTTAACGATTGATGTTCATTTACTCAAAATACTATTAAAAACTCAAGAAGCGTTTCCCCGGCCTAGACGGACTCTCCGCTCGTATGAATCCGTTAAAATCCGTTTCGGTCGGTGCTCGGCGGCTCCTTTCTAAACGATTGGCACGGGGACGATCGTAACGAAATAACCGACCGGCGGTTCCGGTTCGGGTGCGCTCCCGGCTCCGCGACCGAGACGAACGGCACCGTTTCGGCGCGCGACCGACCGATTCTTGAGCGCGCGGCCCCGATCCGACGGTAATGCAGGGACCGCTGTGGATAGACACGCACGCGCCCGATCTCGACGAGATCCGGCAAGACGAGGCCCGCGATCGCCTGCGCCGGGCCGTCGACGAGCCGATGAACCTCATCGTTCAGGGGCCGCCGGGGGTCGGGAAGACGGCGGCGGCGCGAGCGCTCGCGGACGCGTCGCACGCCGACCCGGACGCCGACCTGATCGAGATCAACGTCGCCGACTTCTTCGGGCGGACAAAAAAGGAGATCCGGACCGACCCCCGCTTCGAGGGCTTCCTCGAAGGGCGAAGCGGCATGGCGAAACGCGACATGATAAACCGCGTGCTGAAGGAGTCGGCGTCGTACGCCCCGATGTCCGGCGAGTACAAGACGGTCCTGTTGGACAACGCGGAGGCGATCCGCGAGGACTTCCAGCAGGCGCTGCGCCGCGTGATGGAGAAGCACCACCGCACCACCCAGTTCGTTATCGCGACCCGCCAGCCGTCGAAGCTCATCGCTCCGATCCGCTCGCGCTGTTTCCCGGTCCGCGTCCGCTCGCCGACGACCGACGAGACGATCGACGTCTTAGAGACGATCTGCGACCGGGAGGGCGTCGACTACGACGGCGACGGGCTGGAGTTCGTCGCCAGCGCGGCCGGCGGCGACCTCCGCGAGGCGATCCTCTCCGCGCAGGCGACCGCGGTCGAGGGCGACGAGATAACCATGTCGACCGCCTACGAGGCGCTCGGCGAGGTCGGTGACGACGACGCGCTCCGCGAGGCGCTCGCCGACGCCCGCAGCGGCGACCTGAAGGACGCGCGCTCCACGCTCGACGACCTCCTCGACGAGGGGTACGACGGCCAGGAGCTGCTCCGAGAGGCGCTCCGCGTCGCCCGCGCCGGCTCCGACTACGGCGGCGACGACGTGGCCCGGCTCCACGCGCTCGCGGGCGAGGCCGACCTCGACCTGTCGGACGGGCTCGACGAAACGACCCACCTCGTCCACCTGCTCGCGGCGTGGGCGGCGGGACGGACCCGGCTCTCGCCCGCCCTGCGCGACGCGGAGGTAGCGCCGTGAGCCGGACCCCGCCGCTCTCGCGGCTCCTCCCGTTCCCGGTGGTCGACGCCGCGTGGGACCTGGCGCTCGTCCCGGCGCTCGCGGGTGCGGTGGCGCTGCCCGTGCTCCCGCCGGTCGGCGTCGCGCTCGTCGCGCTCGCGTTCGGGATCCTCTGGTTCCACCGCGACCCGGAACGCGATCCCCCGACGGGCGGGGAGACGGTCCTCTCCCCGGCCGACGGCACCGTCTCCGTGGTACGCGGGGAAGGTTCTCGGCTCCGCGTCGGCGTGTTCATGAACGTCACCGACATCCACGTCAACCGCGCGCCGCTCGCGGGCGAAGTCCGCGAGGTCCGCCACCGCCCCGGCGCGAACCGCCCGGCGTTCGATAAGGAGTCCGATCGCAACGAGCAGGTCGCGGTCGACTGCGGCGAGTACGAACTGCTCGTCATCGCGGGCTGGTTCGCCCGCCGGATCCACCCCTCGGTCGAGGCGGGCGACCGCGTCGAGCGCGGCGACCGAGTCGGTCACGTCTCGTTCGGCTCCCGCGCCGACGTGGTGTTGCCCGCGGACGTGACCCGCGACGACCTGCTGGTCGCCGAGGGCGACAGCGTCCGCGCGGGCGAGACGATCATCGCGGAGCGGCCGCGGGACGACTGACAGTCGTCGCGGGACGGCAACGCGATGACTCATGACCGCACCGCCGCGCGGGTCGATTCGGTTCGGGCACACGCTTTTGTTTCGCGATTGTGATGCTTCTGGCGCATGCCAGAAGAGACCATCCACGAGTCGAACCGGTCGCGGACCCGGCAGGGACTGGCCACGTACCTCCGGCGGATCGCCCGAGCCCTGAGGCGCGGCGAGCCGGTGCCGGTCGACGAGGCCGGCTCGGTGACGGTCGACGCGGCCCCGACCGGCGACGTCGAGATCGAACTCGAGCGCGAGGACGGAACGGTTCACTTCGAGATCGAGATGGAGTGGCCCGACGAGGCGGCCGCCGTCGACGAGGACGCGGCCGCGAGCAAGGCCACCTTCGAGCTGTACGCCGACAGCGCCGACCAGTTCCGGTGGCGGCTCCGGCACGACAACGGCAACATCATCGCCGACGGCGGCGAGGGGTACGCCGACAAGCGCGACGCGAAGTCGGGGATCGCGAGCGTCCAGCGGAACGCGCCCGGCGCGCACGTCGTCGATGTCTCGCGCGACGAGGAGGCGCCCGACGAGGGGGGTAGCGACGCGACCTTCGAGCTGTTCCGCGACAACGCCGACCGGTACCGCTGGCGGCTCCGCCACGACAACGGCAACGTCATCGCCGACGGGGGACAGGGGTACGCGTCCAAGCAGAAGGCGAAACAGGGGCTCGAGAGCGTCAAGTCGAACGCCCCCGGCGCGGCCGTCGAGGAGTCGGCCGAGTAGTTCCCCTCTCGCGGCGACCCGGGCGATCGCGGACCGCACCGCTTATTCGCCGGCCCTCACTACCTCGGGGCGATATGGACGCGCTCGACGCCAAGTACCCGTTCTTCGCGAGCGCCCGCGAGGCCGTCGCGGCGGCCGCGGTGTCGCTGCCCGAGCTCGTCGCGGCCGACGCGCCGGCGGTCGAGCGCGCCCGCGAGCGCGTCGAGCGCGCCCTGCTCGAGGGAACCGTCGCTTCCGAGAGCGGCGCGTTTCCGGGCGAGTCGGCGTACGACACGCAGGCGGAGCTGCTCTCGTACCCCATCGCGCGGATCCTCGTCTCGCTGCTCGACTCCGACCCCGCCATCGAGAAGTACGCCGCCGCGGAGGCGGCGACCGCGATGGAGCGGGTCCGCCGCGATCTCGAGACCGACGACGAGCTGCGGTCGGTGTCGTCCGCGACGGTCGCGCTGGACGACCTGCTCGCCGAGTTCGAGCTCGCGGACGCCGTGCGCCCCGACCTGACGTCTCCGGCCGGAGCCGGCCGCGGCGCCGCGGGAAGCGGGGGCAGAGCCGCGGGAGGCGGCGCCGGAGCCGCGGGTAACACCGGCCGCGATCCGGCCCACTACCGGATCGACGTCGGTCCCTACCTCCGCCTCACCTCGCCCGAGTGGGGGGACTCGTGGCGGCTCGTCAACCGCGCGCTGGCCGACGGCGCGGTTCGCGTCTCGCGCGAGGAACTGCTCGCGGCGCTGGAAGCGGCGGTGGCGGAGCGAGTCGCCGAGGGGCTCCCCTTCGAACTGGCGGCCGACGAGGGGATCGGCGAGGCCCTGGAGTCGCGCGTCGCGGACCTCCGCCGGCTGCTCTCCGAGCGGACGTACACGGAGCCGCCGGACGTCGTCGCGCCGGCGCTGTTCCCGCCGTGTATGACCAATCTGATCGAGAAGGCCGAGCGCGACGTCGAGCTCTCCGCGGCCGAGTCGTTCGCGCTGATGGCGTTCCTCGTCGGTATCGGCATGACGCCCGACGAGGTCGTCGCGTTCTGTACCGACACGAGCCTCGACGCCGAGGGGATCCGGTACCAGACCGAGTACCTGACCGACGAGCGGGGCACCCAGTACCCGCCGCCGACCTGCGAGACGCTCGCGAACTACGGGATCTGCCACAACGAGGACGACCACATGCAAGTCGCGGCCGACCCCCTTTCGTACTACGAGAAACGGGTGGCCGCGGCCGACGAGGTGACCGACTGGCGGGCCGGGCGGGAGACGGAGGCGACCGATGAGGCGGAGGCGACCGATGAGACGGACGAGACGAGCGAGGCGTGACCTCGACGCGTCGGACGCGAACGACGGCGAGAGAAGGGAAACCGCTCGGAGGGCTTACGACTCGTCTTTCGCGCGCATCAGGTACGTGCCGACGCCGGCCATCAGCAGGACGAACCCGGCCAGTAGCGCGACGAGCGCGATCGCTCCCGACGCCGGGAGCACGGTCGATCCGCCGAAGGTGACCCCGATCGCGACCAGCCCGACGATGAACACCGCGGCCGCCGCCAGCGAGACCGTGATCTGCCGACGGAACTCCGCGTCGATTTCCATGTCTGCGGCTTTCCGTCGCCGCTAAAAAAGGACTTCGATGGGCGGTCCGCCCGTCGCCGCTCAGTTCGCCAGGTGCGTGATGTCCCGCCGCAGGCTGTACCCCTGCGGAACGCCGACGATCCCCAGGCAGTCGTCGCACAGCACTCGCTCGTAGTCGCGGTTGGTCTCCTTCTCCAGCAGCGAGACGTCCGCGAGCGGATACACCGACTCGCACCGATCGCACTCCGCCTTGTCGCCGTCGACGATCTTCATCGGCTCTCCGTTTCCGAGATCCGTATATAAAATCGCGGACGGCGTTATCACTCCGGATAGCGGAGTCGATAAAAATCGACGGTCGGGAGTCGGTCGACGCGGTCGGGGTCTCGGGGGTCGTCCGGCGTTAGCCGAAGAGCTCGCCGAGGCCCTCGCCGCCGTCGCCCTCGTCTTCCTCGTCGCCGTCGTCCGCCTCGTCGGCGGCGTCGGCCTCGTCGGCCTCGTCGTCGTCGTCCGACTCGTCTGCGGACGCGTCGGCGTCGGCGGAGCCGCCCGACGCGGCGCCGGCGGCGGCGGGGGCCGCGGCGGCCGTCTCGACGGCCTCCTCGATGTCGACGTCCTCCAGCGCGGCGACGAGCGCCTTGACGCGGGACTCCTCGACGTCGACGCCGGCGGCTTCCAGCACGCCGGTGACGTTGTCTTCGTTGATCTCTTCGCCAGTCTCGTTCAGGATGAGCGCAGCGTAAACGTATTCCATTGGTGTGTACCTCGTGTTATCCGAACATCGCGCCGAGTCCTTCGCCGCCGTCGTCGCCGTCGTCATCGTCGTCGGCGTCGCCGTCGGCCGCCTCGGCGTCTTCCGTTGCTTCGTCCGCCTGTTCCTCCTCGTCGTCGGCGTCGTCGGCCGCCGGCTCCGTCGCCGGCGCGGCCTCGACGCCCTGGAGCTCCTCGGGGAGCGCCTCCTCGTCGTCGATCTGCGACGCGAGCGCGCGCAGCTGGGCGTCGGCCTTGCCGATCAGGTCGGGCACGACGTCCGGGCTCTCGATCTCCGCGAACAGGCCGACGGACTTCGCCTGGCCGGACGCCTTCGCGAGGAGGGCGCCGGCGGTGGCGGCCGTCGGGTACGCGGCGTTGACGGAGAGGTTGCGCGCGGCGGCCGCGGCGGACCGGATGTCCCCGCGGTACTCGTCGACGTCGATTTCGAGCTCGTCGGGCTCGAACAGGACGCCCTCGGAGTAGACGGCCCGCAGGTCTAAGCCGACCTCCTTGGGCTCGATCCCGAGCTCGACGAGGACGTTCGCGAGGTCGTCGTCGACGACCTCGCCCTCCTCCAGCACGGTCGAGTCCTCGGTGACCTTGATCGAGCCGTCCTGAATGCGGGCGGCCGCGCCCACGGTCTGGAGCTCGCCGACGAACGGTCCCGGGTCGACGCCGGTGTCGCCCTCGGGGATCACGATGTCGTTGGGGGCCACCTCGCCCGCGTTGATCGGGGCGGGGGTCTTCGAGGCTTCGAGCTGCTTGAAGAGGCCGAACGGGTTGTCGTTGGTGCCGACGAGCGCCACCTGGCCGCTGACGTACTCCGTCAGCTGCTCGATGCCGTCGTCGACCTCCTCGAGCGCCCGGTTCGTGAGCGTGTTGCGGCTCATGCGGACGGCCGCCGAGCCGTGGAGCTCCCGGCGCATGGCCTGGAGCTGTCGGCTCGGGATGCCGGCCACGCCGACGATCCCGACGGACTGGTAGGAGTCGATGAACTCGACGAGTTCGGCGACCTCCTCGCGTTTCCACTCGGGGATCGTCTCGGTCTTGCGGACCGAGCTCATACGGGCACCTCCTTCGCGGGACCCATCGTGGTCTTCACGTAGATCCCGTCGATGTTGAGCGGGCCCTTCTCGAGGTCTGCTTCGAGTCGCCGGATGATGACGTCGATGTTGTCCGAGATCGCGTCGGCGCCCATGTCCTCGGCGCCGACGCGGGTGTGGAACGTGCGCCGGTCGCGCGACCGGAGCTGCACCGTGTTCTTCATCCGGTTGACGGTCTCGACGACGTCGTCGTCCGGCTGTAGTGGGGTAGGCATCTTCCCGCGCGGACCGAGGACGGTACCGAGGTACCGACCGATGTCCTGCATCAGGTTGGCCTCCGCGACGAAGAAGTCGGTGTCGTCGGCCAGGTCCTTTGCGCGGTCGTCGTCGTCTCCTAACTCTTCGAGGTCGTCGCTGTCGAGTACTTCGTCAGCGACCTCCTCTGCGCGGACGGCGGTCTCGCCCTCCGCGAAGACGACGATCTGTGTCTCCTGCCCCGTTCCAGCCGGCAGCACGACGGACTCGTCGATACGGTTCGACGGATCGTTGAGGTCGAGGTCTCGCAGGTTGATCGCGATGTCCACGGTCTCGCGGAAGTTCCGCTCGGGCGCATCGTCGAGTGCGAGGGTTACGGCCTCTTGTATTGTGTCTGCCATTTTCACCTCCGTAGTACGCAGGTCGCTCCTACGGGTCAGTGAAACAGGCGAAGCCTGTCTCAACGGAGAGTGGTTCATCGGAGGGTTAAAACCGTCGAAGCGCCGGGCAGCGTGTGAAACGCCGACAGGGCCGCTCCGCGGCCGCCCTCGATTCCCTCGTTTCGCCGTCGCCTCCGCGGCTCGGATTCGACGGACGTCGAACGACGAAACGTCGGATAGGGGAACCCTTTTGACGGCGCTTGCCGACCCACGAGGTAATGACGCAGGGTGGTCCGCCGTGACGATGGACGACCGTATCGAGGACCTCCGGGAACGCCGCGAGCGGGCGGCGAAGGGCGGGGGCGAAGACCGGATCCAGTCGCAACACGACAAGGGGAAGATGACCGCCCGCGAGCGGATCGACTACTTCCTCGACGACGGCACCTTCCACGAGTTCGACCGGTTCCGGACCCACCGCAACCACACGTTCGGGATGGAGGAGAAGCAGATTCCGGGCGACGGCGTGGTGACGGGCTACGGGGAGGTGAACGGCCGGAAGACGTTCGTGTTCGCGCACGACTTCACCGTCTTCGGCGGGTCGCTCGGCGAGGTGTTCGCCGAGAAGGTGTGTAAGGTGATGGACAAGGCGATGGACGTGGGCGCGCCCGTCGTCGGCCTCAACGACTCCGCGGGCGCCCGGATCCAGGAGGGCGTCGCCTCGCTCGGCGGCTTCGCGGAGATCTTCCGGCGCAACACGGAGGCCTCCGGCGTGATCCCCCAGATCTCCGCGATCATGGGGCCGTGCGCCGGCGGCGCGGTGTACTCGCCCGCCATCACGGACTTCACCTTCATGGTGAAAGACACCTCGCACATGTTCATCACCGGGCCGGACGTCATCGAGACGGTCACCGGCGAGGAGGTGAGCTTCGAGGAGCTGGGCGGCGCGGTCACCCACTCGTCGACCTCCGGCGTCGCGCACTTCGCGGAGGAGAGCGAGGAGGACGCGCTCGACGACATCGCGCGGCTGCTCTCGTACCTCCCGGCGAACAACGTGGAGGACCCGCCGCGCGTCGAGCCGTGGGACGACCCCGAGCGCGCGGACGACGAGCTGGCCGAGATCGTCCCCGACGCGCCCCGGAAGCCGTACGACATGAAGGACGTGATCGGCAGCGTCACCGACGAGGGGTCCTTCTTCGAGGTGCACGAGAACTTCGCGAAGAACATCGTCGTCGGCTTCGCCCGCCTCGACGGCCACTCCGTCGGCGTCGTCGCGAACAACCCCCGCGTGAACGCCGGCACGCTCGACATCGAGGCGAGCCAGAAGGGCGCGCGGTTCGTCCGCTTCTGCGACGCGTTCAACGTCCCCATCCTCACCTTCGAGGACGTGCCCGGCTTCATGCCCGGCACGGACCAGGAACACAACGGGATCATCCGTCACGGCGCGAAGCTGCTGTACGCCTTCTCGGAGGCGACCGTTCCCCTCCTGACCGTCATCACCCGGAAGGCGTACGGCGGCGCCTACTGCGTGATGTCGTCGAAGCACATCGGCGGCGACGTCAACTATGCGTGGCCGACCTCGGAAATCGCGGTGATGGGGCCGAAGGGCGCGGTCAACGTGCTCTACCGCGAGGAGCTGGCCGAGGCCGACGACCCCGACGCGCGCCGGCAGGAGCTCATCGACGAGTACCGCGAGGAGTTCGCGAACCCCTACACCGCCGCCGACCGCGGCTTCGTCGACGACGTCATCGAGCCGACCGAGACGCGCGCGCGCCTCGTCGAGGACCTGAAGATGCTGAAGGGGAAGAGCACGGACCAGCCTGCGAAGAAACACGGCAACATCCCGATCTGATGGCGGTCGACGACGAGCCGATCGGTGAGGGACCGACCGACTCGGCGGCGGCCGACGACGCGACGACCGCCGAGCCGGCGCCCCCGATCGCCCGCCTGTCCATCCCCGACGACGCCGGCGACGACGAGGCGGCCGCCATCGCCGCCGCGGTCGCGGCGCACCTCCGAGACGGCGAGCTCGCCGCCGCCGCTGCCGCCGCGAGCGACGCGGACGACGGCCGCGACGAGGACCGCTGGGGACTCGCCGCCCGGATCGATCGGCTCCACCGCCGCCGGGCGCGCGTCCCAGCCGACGCGCCGACCGACCCCTGGACCGCGGCCGGCCGGAGCGACCGGTTCTGAGCGGTCGGTCGCGTCGCCTTTGCGGCCCCGGTCGGGGGGGGGCCGTCGCTGGTCGGGTAGCGGACGCGTCGAACGGAGTTCCCGGACGCGGGAGCGCCCGGCCGCATACATTTCCCGGACGCGGGAGCGCCCGGCCGCGTACATTCCCCCGACGGCGCGGCGTCGAACCGTCGCGCCGTCGACCCGACCCTGACTCGGGGCGCGGTAGCAGATACGTCTGCTGACATATATATCTGTGATAACGGCTCTCGCGATCGGCCGCTCAGCGCGTCTCCTCGTCGCCGGCTCCTCCGGTATCGGCGGTCGCGTCGCCCGCGGTCGCGTCGCCCGCGGTCGCGTCGCCCGACGTCGCTTCGTCGTCGAGGCTCGTCGGTACGCCTCGCCCGTCGAAGAGTCGATCGAGGGCGATCGGGACGACGGTCACGAAGGCGAGGAGCGCGGCGACCCGGATCGGCAGCGATGCGTCGGTGACGGCCGTGAGTCCGAGGTAGACGGCGGCGCCGACTAGGACCGACGGCAGCATGTACGGGTTTCCCGCGTCGAGCATACCTCACTGTGGCGCCCGGGACCCTCTTAACCGTCCCGGCCCGGACCGACAGAGTTTGGTAGCAGTTCGTGGAAGAACCGACAGGAATGTTCGATAAGGTTCTCGTGGCGAACCGCGGCG
Organism: Halorubrum sp. SP9; assembly: GCF_005435015.1. Classification (NCBI taxonomy): domain Archaea; kingdom Methanobacteriati; phylum Methanobacteriota; class Halobacteria; order Halobacteriales; family Haloferacaceae; genus Halorubrum; species Halorubrum sp. SP9. The sequence goes on along the minus strand of NZ_SGXU01000009.1, from coordinate 51,575 downwards.
AGATCGCGGTCCGGGTGATGCGCGCCTGTGAGGAGCTCGGCGTCGACACCGTCGCCGTCTACAGCGACGCCGACAAGCACGGCGGCCACGTCCGGTACGCGGACGAGGCGTACAACGTCGGTCCCGCCCGCGCGGCCGACTCGTACCTCGACGGCGAGGCGGTCGTCGAGGCGGCGCGCTCGGCCGGCGCCGACGCGATCCACCCCGGGTACGGCTTCCTCGCGGAGAACGCCGACTTCGCGGCCCGCGTCGAGGCCGCCGACGGGATCACGTGGGTCGGGCCCGCCAGCGACGCGATGGAGCGGCTCGGCGAGAAGACGCACGCGCGCCGCGTGATGGACGACGCCGACGTGCCGATCGTTCCCGGGACGACGGAGCCCGTCACCGACGTCGAGGCCGTCACGGAGTTCGGCGACGAGCACGGCTACCCGGTCGCGATCAAGGCCGAGGGCGGCGGCGGCGGCCGCGGAATGAAGGTCGTCGAGAGCGCGGACGAGGCCGCGGAGGCGCTGGAGTCGGCGAAACGCGAGGGGGAGGCGTACTTCTCGAACGACTCGGTGTACCTCGAGCGCTACCTCCAGACTCCCCGCCACGTCGAGGTCCAGATCGTCGCGGACGACCCGGTGGCCGCGGGGTCCGACGGCGGGAGCGGCGACGGGGACGCCTCGGTGTCCGAGAGCGACGTGGTCCACCTCGGGGAGCGCGACTGCTCGCTCCAGCGCCGCCACCAGAAGGTGATCGAGGAGGGGCCCTCCCCCGCGCTCTCCGACGAACTGCGCGAACAGATCGGCGAGGCGGCCCGCCGAGGGGTCGCCGCCGCGGACTACACCAACGCCGGGACGGTCGAGTTCCTCGTCGAGGAGGACCCCGACCGCGACCCGTCGGAGCCGCTCGGTCCGGACACGCCGTTCTACTTCCTCGAAGTCAACACGCGGATCCAGGTCGAACACACCGTCACCGAGGAGCTGACGGGGATCGACATCGTGAAGGAACAGCTCCGGGTCGCGAGCGGCGAGGGGCTCTCCGTCTCGCAGGACGACGTCGAGCTGGAGGGCCACGCGATCGAGTTCCGGATCAACGCCGAGGACGCCGCGGACGAGTTCCAGCCCGCCAACGAGGGGTCGCTGGAGACGTACGACCCGCCGGGCGGGATCGGCGTGCGCGTCGACGACGCGCTCCGGCAGGGCGACGAGCTCGTCACCGACTACGACTCGATGATCGCGAAGCTGATAGTCTGGGCCCCGGACCGCGAGGAGTGTCTCGCGCGGTCGAAGCGCGCGCTCGCGGAGTACGACCTGGAGGGGGTCGTCACCATCGTCCCGTTCCACCGCCTGATGCTCGACGATCGGCGCTTCGTCGACGGGACGCACACGACGAAGTACCTCGACGAGGAGCTCGACCGCGAGCTGGTCGCCGAGGCGCAGGAGAAGTGGGGGACGGAGTCCGTCTCCGCGGGCGACGGGGACGACGAGGAAGTCACCGAGCGCGAGTTCACGGTCGAGGTGAACGGGAAGCGCTTCGATGTCGAGCTAGAGGAGCGCGGCGCGCCCGCGATCCCGGTGCCGGAGGGCGGCGGGGGCGGCGGAAGCGGCGGACAGCAGCGCCCCCCGCAGGCGAAGCCGGACGACGGCGGGGACGACGGCGGCGTCGACGTCGCGGAGGGCGGCGAGGCCATCGACGCGGAGATGCAGGGGACGATCCTCTCGGTCGACGTCGACGAGGGCGACGAGGTCGCCGCCGGCGACGTGGTCTGCGTCCTCGAGGCGATGAAGATGGAGAACGACGTGGTCGCCGAGCGCGGCGGCACCGTCGCGAGCGTCCACGTCGACGAGGGCGACAGCGTCGACATGGGCGACGTGCTGATCGTGCTGGAGTGAGGTCGGGATTCTCAGGACGCGGCTATTTGTAATAGTGGACGGCGTTGCGGTGAGCCGTTCTGAGGCTAAGCTGTTCACTTGGCTTCGCTGAAATCCACAGTGAGTGACATACGCAGCTCTCTGCCGGTCAGTACAGAGCGTGCGTATATCCCTAATCCCCGTTGCGATGTCAGAATCCCCTAACTACTTAGCTGCTGCTCATCTGTGGATCTCCACGCCCACTGTATTGCTCGTAGTCAATATACGGTCGGACAAGTTCGTCTTCTTTGTACACGGCCACCTCAAGCAGTCGGGGGCCTTCCACGGAGTCGTCGGGGTTCGGAAAGTAGTGATAATGCTGTGTTACGTCTCGGTAGCCACCGAGCGATGCTCGAATGAGGTAGCGTTGCTCATCGACCACGGGTGGGTCCGGGAACTGGTAGATACCCCCGGTATCGCTCGCCTCCAGTTCGAAAAATCGGTCGAACACGACGGCCTCATCTCTCGTTTCCTCGTCAGTCCGGAGGAGTTCGATTTCAAGTCCCTGTGGCTCTGCGGTGGCATTGCTAGGTAGAATTTCGAGTTGGGAGGGTGAAGAAGACGAAAACGGGAGTTGATTACATCCCGACAGAGCCCCAAGTATGACTGAACCACTTCCAGCGAGAGCTCTTCGTCTGGAACACGGGCTGGTCATGACTCTTGACAAGAACGAACTAATGATATACCTAGTGAAATAAACTACGGCGATGAATTTGTAAGCGAATTCTACCGGCTGTTTCAGTCGAAAACACATCTGAAAATGGAATTTCAACGGAAGCCATTGTTTATAAATAGCCGCTGGCGGATCGACGGTGAGTACCGCCAAAGCTCCAGCCGCTCGCTTATAAATAGCCGTTACCAGGCCGACGGCGAGGACCGCCAAAGCCCCAGCCGCGAAGCGGCCGCACACTCGCTGCGCTCCTCGCTCGCGCTGCTCGCTGCGGTGCTTGCGTCGTCTGCGGCCGCTTCGCGACTGCCCCTTTGAGTCCCACCCCTACAGCACCGCACCTCACGCCTCCCCAGCCTCGTCAGTCGCCGTCGCTTCGCTCCGGCGACTGACTCCCTCGCGCGGTGCCGTTCGCGGCCGCCGATGGCGACCGCTCACGGGCACGCGCCACCGCGTCGTTCATTTATAGTCAATCGTCGCCGTCTCTCGGGTGTTTTAAATACCGTCTCGCTATCGAGGCTCGCGTCGCGCACTCAGGTTACCGACCGCGTAGCCCCAGTAGCTCCCGCGTCTGCTCGGGCGTCGCCACGGGCCGACCCAGTTCCTCGGCGAGCCGCGCCGCCCGCGCCACGAGCTGCTCGTTCGTCGCCAGTTCGCCCCGCTCGTAGTACCGGTTGTCCTCTAAGCCCACCCGGACGTGGCCCCCGAGCAGCAGCGACTGCGTCGTCAGCGGGAGCTGGTGCGGGCCGAACCCGATCACGTTGAACTCGACGCCCTCGGGCAGGGCCTCGACCCGATTCATCAGGTTCCGCGGGTGCGGCGGGGTGGTGGTCCCGCCGCCGAACAGGAAGTTGAGGTACGGCGGGTCGTCGAGCTCGTCGAGAATCGCCAGCGACTCGTTGAGGTGGCCGTCGTTGAACACCTCCAGCTCGGGCTTGATGCCCCGCTCTTTCATCTCCGCGTGGAGGGAGGAGACGAGTTCGCGCGTGTTCTCGGAGGTGAGCCGGTCGTAGCGGTTGAGCGGCCCCATGTCGAGCGACGCCATCTCGGGCGCGGGGTCGGTCCGGAGCGGCTCGTGTCGGAGGGCGTCCGGCGCCGCCGTCCCCCCGGTGGAGTGCTGGAGGACGGCGTCGTCGGTCGCCTCGCGGACCGCGTCCGTCACCTCCTGAAAGCGCTCCGTCGAGAAGGCGCGCTCCCCGTTGTCGCGGCGTGCGTGGAGGTGGAGGACGCTCGCGCCCGCGTCCTCGCAGGCCGCCGCGGCCGCCGCGATCTCCGCGGGCGTCTCCGGGAGGTCCGGATGCGCCTCCTTCCCGTGGACGCCGCCGGTAAGCGCCGCGGTGATGACGACGGGCTTCCCGTCGAGGTAGTCGTCGTAGCTCATCGGTCGGCGTCGGGCGCGTCGGGCGCGTTCGACTCGGCGTCCGGCGCCGCCTCCGAGTCCGGTTCGACGTAGAACTCGCAGTCCGTCGCGGGGTCGAGCTCGTACCGGGCGTTACAGACGTCGGCGCGCATGGGCTGAACGAACGACTCCGTCACGGTACAGAACGCGCGGGCGGTGTCGAACGACTTCCCGTCGCCCTCCTCGCGATACGACAGGTGCTGGCACGTCTCGTCCATGGCGGACGGAGGCGGGCGAGCGGCTTGAAACCACGCGTCGGAAGTTTCGCCCCCGTCCGGCGCGGCCCGCGCCGGCCCGCCCCGATCCGACCGACGCTGTTTAACCGAACGCCCGAGAACGGGCGGGCATGGAGCGGGTCGACGACTGGCGGTCGGCGATCGAGGAGGCCGGGGAGCTGACCGGCCCGATCGCGGCGGCCATCGTCGAGGCCCACGGCGACCGCGGGCAGCGCGCCATCGAGGCCGTCGGCGAGGGGCGGGTGAAACGCTACCGCGATTTCACCGTCGTCGTGGGGCACGAGGACGAATACGTGGTCGAGGAGGGCGAGTGTACCTGCGCGGACGCGACGTACAACCTCGACGCGGACGACCCCGACGACCGCTGCTGGCACGCCATCGCGGTCGACGTCGCGGACGCGCTCGACGCCGTGGACCACCACGACATGTGGTACTCGGAGGTCCGCGAGTTCCTCTGACCCGTCTCGGCGGCCCTCCGCTCCCTGGGTCGCAAATTCGGCTATCGAGCAGCCGCCGCTCGGCCGCGTGACGCGCCCGTTTTCGCGAAGCTCGGTCTGAGAGTCGAAAACGTTTACAACGGCGGCCGGTCTCCCCTACGGTATGGCGGACTGTCCACTCGCAGACGACTGCCCCAGCTTCGACGAACGGATCGAGGGGATGGGGTGTCAACACTACGGCAACAAGGGCGGCGCGGAGTGGTGTAACCACTACGACATGCCGATCTACGAGCTGAAACAGCAGCCGGTCCAGCCCGGCGAGGCGGTCGTCGTCGAGGTCGACGACATCCACGAGAGCGGTGCCGGCGTCGGCCGCACCGACGACGGGTTCATCGTCCTCGTCGACGGCCTCCTCCCCCCGGCGCGCGCCGAGGTCAAGATCCACCGCGTGAAGTCCAGTCACGCGACGGCCCAAGAGGTGGTCGAGCGCCTCCCCGACGACCCGGAAGCGGAGGAGGGGGACGACGAGGCCGCCGAGGGCGACGCGGCGGACGACGAGGACGACGAGCGCGGTCGCCCGGACCGCACGGACCGCGAACGGCTCGGCAGCCGCGAGAACTTCTGGGGCAAGTGACGGCGTCTCGGGGGAGCCCCGCCCCACGGACAGTCCGGACGCCGTCGATCCGCCGACCGCTCTCGGAGGCCGATCGATCCGCCGCGCGACCTCGCGCGACGAAACCGCCGTTTTTTGAGCGACCGGCCCGTCGGTGAACGCATGGCAGACGACGGGCGACCCGACCCCGCCGACGTCGACGCCGACTCCATCCTCGAACGGGCCGGGTTCGACGCCGACGAGGGCGTTCTCACCCGCCGGCAGGCCGAGGTGTTAGCGCTCCGCGAGCGCGGGCTCCGGCAGTCGGACATCGCGGACCGGCTCGGCACCTCGCGCGCGAACGTCTCCAGCGTCGAGGCGAGCGCCCGCGACAACGTCGAGCGCGCCCGCGAGACGGTCGCGTTCGCGGAGGCGCTGTCGGCGCCGGTCCGCGTCGAGATCGAGGCGGGAACCGACCTCTACGACGCGCCCAAGCGCGTGTACGACGCCTGCGACGAGGCGGGCGTGAAGGTGAACCAGACCGCGCCCGAGCTGATGAAGTCGATCGGCGACCGCGCGGGCGACGCGGTCCGCGGGCGCGAGGTCCATCGCCGGCTGTTCGTCACGGTCGCGGCCGACGGGCAGATCCGGGTCCGCCGGCCGTAGCATCGGTCCCTCGACCCCTCCGCCGTCAGTCCCCGTCGATCCGCTCCGCGACCCCGACGAGCGTCGCGCCCGCGGCCACGGTCGCCTCCCGGGCGACCGAGTACGCGATCCCGTCGCGGTCGGCGCGCGCGACCTGGAGCGTCTCGAACGTCGTCGGGTCGAACACCTCGCCGACGCGCTCGCCCTCGCGCACCCGGTCGCCGACGGCGAGGTCGGGCTCCGGGACGAACAGCCCGGAGTCGTCGGCGATGGCGCGCCCGAGGTGGTTGCGCGCGACGACGCCGTCCCACGGGTCGGGCTCGCCGTCGAGCAGCCCCTCGTGGCGGAGGGCGCCGACCATCCCCGCCACGCCGGTCTCGACCGCCGCCGCCACGATTTCGCGGCTGTGGGCGAGCTCGGGCGTGATCGTCGGGATCCCCTCGCGCGTGGCCGCGACGCGGAGCTTCCCCGCGAACCCGCGCTCGTCCCATTCGGTGTCGGCGTCGTCACCCGCGGCCTCCGCGAGCAGGAGGTCGGTGCCGAACGCCTCCGCGAGCCCGCGGCAGGCCTCGTCGCCGCGCATGTACACCGCGTGCGTCGCCATCGACGGCGACCCCGTGTGGAGGTCGACGATCGCGTCCGCCGCGCCCGCGAACCGCCAGAGCCGGGCCGCCATCCGCTCGTGGAGCGACCCCTCCGCGTCGCCGGGCCAGCAGCGGTTCATGTTCGGCTGCCGCGAGTCGAGCGACTCCGGCGTCGTGTACGAGACGCGATCGAAGGTGAGCGGGTCCGCGACGGGAACCGTCACGAGCGTCCCGTCGAGGTCGGCGGCGGTCGGCCCGTCGCTCGCTCCGCCGGCGTCGGCGCTTCCGGACGCGTTCCCGACGAGGCGGTCGTGAAGCCGCCGCAGGACCGCGACACCGTTCACCTCTCGCCCGTGCTGGGCGGCCTGCGCGTACACGACGGGACCGTCGCCGGGCGCGTCGAGTTCGGGGCCGTCGTCGCCGTCGACGAGTTCGCCCTCGCCGTACGCGTGGACCGTCGTCCGGATCGGCACGCCCGAGGGGAGCCGAGCGAGGGTGAGGGTGCGACTGGTGTGCATGGTCCGGATCCGAGCGGCTCGGAGTTATACGTCGGGGTTGTGGTCGCGGCGCGGTCGCGTCGGTCTCCGACTTCCGCCCGCCGATCCCGACGGGTCCGACCGCGGACGCTAAGGCCGTGGCCCGCGGAGCGGGATCCGTCATGCGGGTCACCCTCCTCGGGACGGGCGACACGACGGGGACGCCGACCGTCGGCTGCGACTGCGACACCTGCGAGGCGGCCCGCGAGCGCGGGGTGTCGCGGTCGCGCTTCTCCGTCCACGTCGCCAACGAGCGCACCGGCGAGTCGCTGCTCGTCGACTTCAGTCCCGACTTCCGACAGCAGTTCCTCGCGGCCGACGTCCCGCTCCCCGACGCCGGGCTGGTGACGCACATCCACTTCGACCACCTCGACGGGCTGGGGAACGTCTACCGGCTCGTCGACGGGCTCCCGGTTCACGCGCCGAACGAGACCGACCCCGCCACCGACCGGAGCGTCGCCGGGACGATCCGCGACAAGTACGACTACCTCGAAGACCGGATCGGCGTCCACGCCCGCGACCCGTTCGAGCCGTTCGAGACCTGCGGGTTCGAGGTGCGGTTCGTCCCGGTCGACCACCCGCCGCTCCTCTGCTACGGCGTCGTCGTCGAGGACCCCGAGACGGGCGCGACGCTCTCGCTCACCGGCGACACCAGCTACGACGTTCCCGAGCGCTCCCGCGAGGCGCTCGCCGGCGCGGACCTGCTGCTCGCCGACGCTATCGTCCCCGCCTCGCTGTGCGAGCACCACCCGATCGGCGGCCGCCACGCGGGCCCGGACGGCGTCCCGCGCACCTTCGGCACGAAGCACATGACCCGGGAGGGGGCGCTCGCGCTCGCCGACGAGCTCGACGCCGACCGCACGCGGCTCGTCCACCTCGCGCACTACTACCCCGCCGACGAGGCGTTCGAGGAGCCGCTGGCGGTCGACGGCGAGACCTACGAGCTGTGACTCGGGTCGTCGCGCGCCGAACGCCGCGGTCGACCGGCCGCACCGTTTTGTCTCGCTAGCCCGTAGTCCGTTCCGAGATGGCCGTGACGGACCGCTTCCGGACCGCACTCGACCGCCTGGAGCCGCCGCCGCGCGCGGTCGACTGGTCGCTGTTCGCGTTCGTCGTCGCCGAGGCGGTCACGGGGCTGGTCTCGTTCACCGTCGGCGTCCCCGAGGGGTGGCCCCTCTTCTGGCTCCACCGCGCGCTCGGGCTCGGGATCGTCGCGCTGCTCGGGTGGAAGCTCGCGCGAGTCCGCCGCCGGCTCACCGATCCCGACCTGTGGCAGCGGTCGACGGCGCTGTCCGTCCTCACGCTCGTCGCGGCGCTCGGCGCCATCGGCACCGGCGTCGCGTGGGTGTTCGGCCTCGACGTGCGGCTCTCCTACTGGACCCTCCTCTCGGTTCACGTCGGGTTCGGCCTCGCCTTGGTCCCGCTCGTCGCCGCGCACGCGGCGACCCGGTTCCGGCTCCCCCGCCGCGTCGACTTCGAGCGCCGGCGGACCGCGGTGCGTTACTTCGCGCTCCTCGCCGCCGGCGGCGCGACCTACCGCCTCCAGCAAGGGGTCAACGACGCGCTCGACACCGCCGGCGCCGACCGCCGATTCACCGGCTCCCAGCCCCGCGAGGGCGAGGGGAACGGCGCGTTCCCGATCACCTCGTGGGTCGCGGACGACCCCGATCCGATCGACCGCGACGACTACCGGCTCACGGTCGAGGGGCTCGTGAGCGATCCCGTCGAACTGACGGCGGACGAGCTGGGGGCGGGCCACGAGACCGAGGCCCTGCTCGACTGTACGAGCGGCTGGTACACGGTCCAAGAATGGGGCGGGATCCGGGTCGGCGACCTGCTCGACGGGGCCGGCGACCTCGACGACGACGCGGCCTACGTCCGGTTCACCTCCGTGACGGGCTACCGCTGGAGTCTCCCGATCGGGGAGGCAGAGAACGCGCTGCTCGCGACGCACGTCGGCGGCGAGCGGCTGAGCCACGGTCACGGCGCGCCGGCCCGACTCGTCGCGCCCGACAGGCGGGGGTTCCAGTGGGTGAAGTGGGTAACGCGCGTGGAGGTCCGGTCGGAGTACGACCTCGGACAGTGGGTGGTGACGCTGGTGAGCGGGTTCGACTGATCGGCGGTCGCGTTCACGACCCCGCTGCGCCCGGCTATTCGTACTCGCTCCCGACGACCTCGCGGATGCGCTCCGCGGTCACCGGGCCGACGCCCTCGACCTCCAGGAGGTCCTCCTCTCGCGCCGTCATCACGGCCTCGACGGTGCCGAAGTGCTCCAACAGCGATCGGGCGGTGACCGGGCCGATGTCCGCGATGGAGGAGACGACGTACTCCTGCTGTTCGGCGCGCGTCTTCGTCGTCTTCTCGCCGTGGACGCTCACCTCGCGGTCGCGCGTCTCCTGCTCGCGTTTGGCGATCGTCGCCAGCAGCTCGGTGGTGTCGTCCTCGCCTTCGGTGCGGAGCACGCTCACGTCGAAGTCGACCGCGAGCGACGCGAGCGCGCCGCGGATCGCGTTGGGGTCGATGTCGCGCTGGCCGTAGAGGTTCGTCCCCTCGACGACCATCACGGGGCGGGCGTACGCCCGCGAGAGCTCGCCCACCTGCTCGAACATCGAGCGGTCGGCGTCGAGCATCGAGTCGACGAAGTCGGCCGCCGACTTGCGCTCGACGGCGACGCGGTCGGAGAGCACGTAGTCGCCGACCGCCAGCGTCTCCAGCCGGGTGACGAGCCCGTCGCGGGTCGAGAGGTCCTTCGCGATGGAGGAGTCGAGCTCGCGCTGGTCGACGACGACCTCGACGCCCTCGTCGACGCCCGCGGTCGCGACGAGAGCGTCGTCGTCGGAATCGGCCGCGGTTTCCTCGCTCTCGGCGGTGTCGTCGCCGGCGGCGTCGTCACCGTCGCCGTCGTCGCCCTCCTCGTCGTCGCGCTCGCGCACCTCCTCGGCGAAGTCGGTGAGGCCGGCCCCCTCGTCTTCGCTCGCTCCGGCGCCGTCTGCCGCGCCGCCTTCGCCTTCGTCGCTCGTCGTATCGGCGTCGGACTCCCCGGACCCCCCGCCGAACGCGTCGAGGCCGGCCTGTCCGTCGTCGCCGACGGACTCCTCGATGTCGTCGGTGGCCTCTTTCAGCTCCGCGAGCTGGCTGGCCATCTCCTTCTCGCGGCGCCGCGAGATCCAGAAGAACGCCTCGTCGCGGGTGTCCTCGGCCATCAGGACGACGACTTTCCCCTCCGCCTGCCGGCCGGTCCGGCCCTTGCGCTGGATCGAGCGGATCGCGGTCGGGACCGGCTCGTAGAAGCAGACGAGGTCCACCTCGGGCACGTCGAGCCCCTCCTCCGCGACGCTCGTGGAGACGAGCACCTCGAACTCGCCGGCCTTGAACTCGTCGAGCGTCTCCTGCTGCTGTGTCTGGCTCATCCCGTCCGAGCCCTCCTTGTCGCCCTGCCCGACGAACTTCCGCACGTCGAAGCTGGCGGAGAGGAACTCCACGAGCGCCTCCGCGGTGTCGCGCGACTCCGTGAACAGGATCGCGCGCTCGCCGCCGTCGATGCCGAGGGTCTCGGCCAGCAGGATCCGGGCCTTCGAGAACTTCGGGTGGAGCCCGTCGAACGACTCCGCCTTCCGCATCGCCTCGCGCACCTTCGGGTCCGCGACCATGCGCTGGCTCGCCTTCGACGCGCCCGACGAGCGGGCGGCCTCGCGCTGGCGCTCGAAGTAGCGCCGGACGGACTCGACCGACTGCGTCTCGACCAGCTCGGTCGCCCGCCGGAGCTTCATCACCTCGGCGTGGGTACTCATCCCCTTGTACCCCTCCGACTGGTCGTTGTCCATCATCTGCTTCAGCTGCCCGCGCATCCTGTTGAGGTCCTTCTGCGAGAGGTCCGGGTTCGTCGTGTTCGTCACGCCCAGCGACTTGAGCTTCTCCAGCCGGTCCGTGATCACCTCGTTGAGCGCGTCGCGGATCTCGAGGACCTCGTCAGGGAGCGTGACTCGCTCCCATCGGACGTCGGTGTCGTGGGTGTACTCGTCGACGTCGGCGTCCGCTTCGGTCATCACCTCGACGTTCGAGAGCCCGAGGTTCTCACAGACCGTCTCGATCTCCTCGGTGTCGCCGCCGGGCGAGGCCGACATCCCCGTCACGAGCGGGTCGGCCGCGTCGGCGTGGTACCGCTCCGCGATGTACACGTACGCGTAGTCACCGGTCGCGCGGTGGCACTCGTCGAAGGTCAGGTGGGTCACGTCGCGCAGCGAGATCCGGTTGCCGACGAGGTCGTTCTCGACGACTTGCGGGGTCGCGATCACGATCCGGGCGTCGTCCCACAGCGCGGCGCGGTCGTCGGGCTTCACGTCGCCGGTGAACACGACGATCTCGTCGTCCGGAATCCGCAGCGCCTCGCGGTAGAAGTCCGCGTGCTGCTGGACGAGGGGTTTGGTGGGGGCCAAAAAGAGGGCCTTCCCGCCGACCTCGCTGAGCCGTTCGGCGGTGACGAGCAGGCTGACCGTCGTCTTGCCGAGGCCGGTCGGGAGACAGACCAGCGTGTGCTCGTCGGCGGCGGCGTCCGCCAGCTGGAGCTGGTAGCGCCGCCGCTGGAGGAAGTCGTCGACGAGCAGATCCCTGTCGATCCCGGCGGCCTCGGTCGCCATCGGCGGTGCTTCGCCGCCGTCGGCCTAAAGCCTTCGCGAAGCGCGGTGAAAGTTATCGGTCGGCGGAGCGCTCCTCGCGGAGCTCGTCGGGCACGTCCTCGTCGACCAGCTCCGCCCACTCGGCGAGCCGGTCGTCGGATCGGGTTTGCGCACTCATCACGCGACGGATCTCCGTGATACGTCTTAACAGTTACCCCGATTCTACATGATCTAGCATCGATCCGAGCGGATCCCACCGCTCGATCGCCCACGACGCGCGCCGTTCCGGGCCGGAGGGCCCGCGCTCTCCTTCGGGCCGACTCGCACGCCTTTTACCGCTCACGCGCCTCCGGCCGCCATGAGCAACCTCGACGAGTTCCTCGCGGGCGAGCGGCTCGACGACGTGGTCTTCTACGTGAGCGACGCGTACCTCGACGACGACTCCCGACTGCGCGAGGTCGGGGCCGAGACCGACGGCGGCGTCCGGCTGATCCTCGACGGCGAGACCGGACGGTCCGCGTTCCAGGCCGGCACCGGCATGGGCGCGATGGAGTTCGCGAAGACGGCGATGGACGCCGAGGGGGAGATCGCGCGCACCCTCGACGACGGGGCGTGCCCGTTCGCGGACGAGGCCGACGACGCGAACGACGCGGGCGAAGGTCCCGACGGCGACCACGCGATCCGGTTCGTCTTCGCGTTCGCGGAGGCGCAAAACGAGGAGGTCGGCGGCCTCTACGCGGAGGGCGACGTGGTCCACGCGTACGCCCACTGTACGTGCGGCGAGAGCTACTCGCACAAGTGGGTCGTCGGCGACCGCGACGACTGAAAAATCGGTTCGGGACGGACGGGTACGCCCGGCGGCGCGTTACTCCCCGTCGGGCGCGTCGTCCTCCGGCACCGCGCCCTCGACGAGCGACTGGTCGCCGTACTGCTCGCGGAGGTCCTTCTTCGAGAACTTCCCGGTGGCGGTCTTCGGCACCTCGTCGATGAACTCCACCGCGTCCGGCACCCACCACTTGGGGTACTCGTCGCGGAGGCCGGCCTCGATCCGCTCGACGAGCTCGTCGCGGTCGACGCCGTCGGCCACGACGACGAAGGCGACGGGCCGCTCCTGCCAGCGCTCGTGGGGCACGCCGACCACGGCCGCCTCGCTGACGCCGTCGTAGGCCATGATCGCGTTCTCCAGCTCGACGCTGGAGATCCACTCGCCGCCGGACTTGATCACGTCCTTGGTGCGGTCGACGAGCTGCATGTAGCCGTCCTCGTCGACGGTGACCACGTCGCCGGTCTTCAGCCAGCCGTCGACGAACTCCTCTTCGCTGGCCTCCGGACGCGCGAAGTACTCCTTCGTGACCCACGGGCCGCGGATCCGCAGCTCGCCGAAGTCCTCGCCGTTCCACGGCACCTCCTCGCCGTTCTCGTCGATAACTTCGAACTCCAGGCCGGGGGCGACGAGCCCCTGCTTCGCGCGCTTGTTCACCTGCGTCTCGTAGTCGGCGCCGCGCAAGTCGTCCTTGAGGTGCGAGACGGTGCCGATCGGTGAGAGCTCGGTCATCCCCCACGCGTGGAGCACCTCGACGTCGCGCTCGTCGTACCACTCGATGAGCGCCTGCGGCGCGGCCGCGCCGCCGATGATCACGGTGTCGAGCGTCGAGAGGTCGACGTCGTTCCCCTCTTCGATGTACTCGCGCAGGCCGAGCCACACCGTCGGGACGCCGGCGGAGATCGTCACGCCCTCCTCCTCGATCAGCGCCGCGAGGTCGGCCGGGTCCGGCGAGGGGCCGGGGTAGACGTGCTTCGCGCCCGCGGCGGCCGCGGTGAACGGCATCCCCCACGCGTTGACGTGGAACATGGGAACGACGGGCATCACGACGTCGGAGTCCTCCATCGGGATCCCCTGCGGCGTCTGGGAGGCCATCGTGTGGCTCCACAGCATCGACTGGGTGTACTCGACGCCCTTCGGGCGCCCCGTCGTGCCGGAGGTGTAACACAACCCGGCGGGCTGGTCGCCGTCGAGGTCGGGCCAGTCGTACTCGGTCGAGTAGTCGCCGATGAACTCCTCGTAGGCCGGCGCGTCGAGCGCGTCGATCCCCTCCGACCCCATCGTGACGAAGTCGACGTCCTCGAACTCCTCCGCGCCCTCCGCGGCGCCCGCGATCTTCTCGGCCAGCGACGGGTCGACGAAGACGATCTCGTCGTCGGCGTCGTCGACGATGTACCGGATGTGTTCGTCGGGCAGCAGCGGGTTGATCGTGTGGAGCTGCGCGCCCGTGTTCGGGACGCCGAAGTACGTCTCGAAGTGCCGCGTGTGGTTCCAGCAGAACGTCGCGACGCGGTCGCCGCGCTCGATCCCGTAGTCCTGGAGCGCGTTCGCGAGCCGCGCCGTCCGGTCGGCGTACTCGGCGTAGGTGTGCCGCGTGCGCCCCTCGTGGGTACGCGAGACGATCTCGGTGTCCGGGTACAGTCGCTCCGCGCGCCACATGAACGGTCGCAGGGTCTGGGCGTGTCCGCCTGGCATACCTTACACACCACGGGGCCGGGAACTATGAACGTTATCATGATTGATCGTGATTCTTTGCGAACAACCGGGGAACGCCCGTTCTGCCTCGGCCGCTCGTTTATAAATAGATGAGCGCCGATCGTCGGTGAAGGCCGTCGAGGCTCCGGTCGGCCGCTTATAAATCGTTACCGGTAGATCGACACGAACACCGCCGAAGCCCCAGCCGCTCGGTCGTACGAAGATGGGACTTATAAATCGGCGATCGACACGAACACCGCCGAAGCCCCAGCCGCTCGGCCGTACGAAAGGGGAGGAGCTTATAAATCGGCGATCGACACGAACACCGCCGAAGCCCCAGCCGGGAGGCGGGCGCACGCTCGCTGCGCGCTTCGGTCGCTCGCGTCGCTCGCTCCCTCCAGTGCTTGCGTCGCCTGCGCCCGCCTCCCGGCTGCCCCTTCGAGTCCCTCCCCGCACTACAACCGCACCTCATGCCTCCCCAGCCTCGCCGCTCACGCCCTCCGGGCGTTCGCGGCGTCCCTCGCGCGTGCGGTTCGCGGCGCGTTGCGCCGCTCACAGGCACGCGCCACCGCACAGACGTCGTTTAAAAGGTGGTTTACCCCCGGAACAGGCTCGCGTGAACGGGCGCGTGGTCGGAGTCGGGCCGGGGGTCGTCGCCGTCGGAGCCGCCCTCGTCGGAGACCGCGCGGCCGTCGACGCCGTCGGCGAGGAAGTCGCGGACGGGCGGGCCGACGTGTTCCGGCTCGACGAGGAACGCGTCGTGGCCGTGGTCGGAGTCGACCACGTGGTGCGCGACCGGGACGTCGGTCTCGCGGAAGGCGTCCGCGAGGGAGGCGGACTGCTCGACGGTGAAGTGCCAGTCGGCGGTGAAGCTCATGAGGAGGGTCTCGCCCTCGAAGGCCCCGAGCGCGTCGGCGTCGGTGCCGTGGCCCGCGGCGAGGTCGTACTCGTCCATCGCGCGCGTGAGGTAGAGGTAGCTGTTCGCGTCGAACCGGTCCCCGAACCCCTCCGCCTGGTAGTCGAGGTACGACTCCACCTCGCGGTACGGGAAGAAGCCGGCGGTCGGCTCCGGCGGCAGCCCGAGGTCGCCGTCCTCGCGGGTGAGCGAGTCGCGCCCGGCCGACCGCCGCCCGAACTTCCGCTCCATCGACGCCTTCGAGAGGTACATGATATGGCCGATCTGACGGGCGATCGCGAGCCCCTCGGTCGGGTCCGGGCGGTCGTCGCCGTAGTAGCCGCCCCCGTTCCAGTCCGCGTCCGCGCGGATGGCGCGGCGCGCGACCGCGTCGAGCGCAAGACACTGCGCGTCGAGCCGCCCGGCGGTCGCGATGGCCACCACGCGGTCGACGTCGTCCGGGTACCGCTTCGCCCACTCTAAGGCGTTCATCCCGCCGACGCTCCCGCCGACGACCGCGCGGAGCCGCCCCACGCCGAGGTGGTCGAGGAGGCGGCGCTGCGCCCGCGCCCAGTCCTCGACCTGGACCGGCGGGAACGCGGTCCCCCAGCGGTCGTGGTCGGGCTCCTCGCGTAAGTCGAGGTCCGCGGGCCGCTCGCTGGCCGGGCCGGTCGTCCCGTAGCAGGAGCCGGGGACGTTCGCGCAGACGACGTAGTACTCGGTCGTGTCGATCGCCTTCCCCGGCCCGACCACGTCGTCCCACCACGCTCGGGCCTGCCCGGCCTGTCCGGCGCCGGTGGTCTCGGCGTCCCGCTCCGGCTCCGGGGAGCGCGCGACGTTCTGGCTCCCGGTGAGCGCGTGGCAGATCAGCACGACGTTGTCGCCGTCGAACTCCCCGTGTGTCTCGTAGGCGACCTCGAGGTCCGGCACCGACTGCCCGCACTCGAAGGCGAACTCGCCGAGCGAGGCGACCCCGTGGTCGGTCGGCACCGCGCTCATCGGTTCACTCCCCGCCCCCGCTCGCGGTTCGCTCCCCGCCCGCGGCGCGCTCTCCCCCCGCGGCCCGCTCGCCCGCCGCCAGCCCCGCGTCGAGGTCGGCGATCACGTCGTCGGCGTCCTCGATGCCGACCGAGAGCCGGAGCATCTCCGGGTAGACGCCGGCGAGCCTTTGCTGGGTCTCGTCCATCTGCGCGTGCGTCGTGGAGGCCGGGTGGATGACGAGCGTCTTCGCGTCGCCGATGTTCGCGAGGAAGCTCGTCAGCTCGACCGACTCGCAGAACGTCTTGGCGGCCTCGTAGCCGCCGTCGACCCCGAAGGTGACCATCCCGCCGAAGCCGTCGAGGTACTCGGCCGCGTTGCCGTGGCTCTCGTGGTCCTCGAAGCCGGGGTAGCTCACCCAGTCGACGCGGCCGTCCTCGCGGAGGAACTCCGCGACCCGCCGCGCGTTCTCGCAGTGGCGCTCCATCCGCAGCGGGAGCGTGTTGAGCCCCTGGATCGTCTGCCACGCGTCGAAGGGGGACTGCTGACCGCCGGTCGGGCGCACGCCGCGCTGGCGGACCACGTTGGCGAACGCGGCGTCGCCGAACTGTTCCACGAAGTCGATCGGGAACGCGGGCGACTCCCCGTCCAGCTCGTCGTAGTCGGCGTCGGGGTGGTCCCACGGGAACTGCCCCCCGTCGACGACGACCCCGCCGACGGTGGTGCCGTTGCCGGTGATCCACTTCGTCGTCGACTCCCAGACGACATCGGCGCCGTGCTCGAACGGCCGACAGCAGTACGGCGTCGCGAACGTGTTGTCGACGACGAGCGGGACGGCGTTCTCGTGGGCGATCTCGGCGAGCCGCTCGAAGTCGGGCGTGACGAGCGAGGGGTTCGCGATCGTCTCGACGTGGACGAACGCGGTGTCGTCGTCGACCGCGTCCGCGTACGCCTCGTAGTCGAGCGTGTCGACGAGCCGCGACTCGATCCCGCGGCGGTCCGCGATCGTGGTGAGGTACGCCGCGGTCCCGCCGTACATCTCGGAGCTGGCGACGACGTTGTCGCCCGCGCTCGCGAGGACGGTCGTGATCGCGTCGAACGCGGCCATGCCCGACCCGGTCGCCACCGCGTCCGACCCGCCGGAGAGGTCGGCTATCCGCTCCTCCAAGACGTTCACCGTCGGGTTCGAGAGCCGGGAGTAGATGTGGCCCTCCGCCCGGAGCGCGTACATCTCCGCCGCCGTGTCCGCGTCGTCGAAGACGTACGAGGTCGTCTGGTGGATCGGGGTGGCGCGGGCGCCGGTGGCCGAATCGGGCTCGGCGCCGGCGTGGAGACTCCGGGTGTTGAACCCACGTGTCATGTTTGTTGCTCATACGTCTACGCACGTCTATAACTGTCAGTTACGGCAATTGATGCCCCTTCGCCGGACGGCGTCCGCGAGGTCGCCCGACGACTCTCTCGCGCCGGTCCGCGCCGGTCCGCGCCCGCCGCACCGAAGCGTGCGTTTATGCCCGATCGGGCGCCAACCGGTGGTAATGGCAGTCGCCGCCCCAGTCCCCGACCTCGCCGACCGCGCGACCGACTGCGCCGACCGCCTGCGCGAGGCCGGCCGGGTGCTGCTCGCGTCGCATATCGACGCCGACGGGATCACGAGCGCCGCGATCGCCTCTACCGCGCTCGCCCGGGCCGGGATCGACCACGAGGTCGTCTTCGAGAAGCAGCTCGACGCCGACTCGATCGCCGGGATCGCCGCCCGCGAGTTCGACGTCGTCTGCTTCACCGACTTCGGCTCCGGCCAGCTCGACGCCATCGCCGACCACGAGGAGCGCGGCGACTTCGTCCCCGTCATCGCCGACCACCACCAGCCCGCGGACCGCGACACGCGCTACCACCTCAACCCCCTGCTGGAGGGGATCGACGGCGCGAGCGAACTCTCCGGCGCCGGCGCGAGCTACCTCCTGGCCCGCGCGCTGGAGGGGCCCGACGGCGACAACCGCGACCTCGCCGCGCTCGCGGTCGTCGGCGCGGTCGGCGACATGCAGGACTCCGACGGCGGCCTCGTCGGCGCCAACGAGTCGATCGTCGCCGACGGCGTCGACGCGGGCGTCCTCGAGGCCCGGACCGACCTCGACCTGTACGGCAGACAGACCCGACCGCTCCCCAAGCTCTTGGAGTACGCCTCCGACGTGACGATCCCGGGGATCTCGAACGACGAGGCGGGCGCTATCTCCTTCCTCACCGACCTCGACGTCGACGTGAAACGCGACGGGGAGTGGCGGCGCTGGGTCGACCTCGACGCCGAGGAGCGGCGGACCCTCGCGTCGGCGCTGATGCGCCGCGCCGTGGCCTCCGGCGTGCCCTCCGACCGGGTCGAGGCGCTCGTCGGCACCTCCTACACGCTGGTCGACGAGGAGCCCGGAACGGAGCTCCGAGACGTCAGCGAGTTCTCCACGCTGCTCAACGCGACCGCGCGCTACGAGCGCGGCGACGTCGGACTCGCGGTGTGTCTCGGCGACCGCGGCGACGCGCTCGCGGAGGCGCGCCGGTTGCTCCGTACCCACCGGCAGAACCTCTCCGAGGGGCTCCAGTGGGTCAAAACCGAGGGCGTCACTCACGAGGAGCACCTCCAGTGGTTCGACGCCGGCTCGCGCATCCGCGAGACGATCGTCGGCATCGTCGCCGGGATGGCGGTCGGCTCGCCGGCGGTCGACCGCTCGAAGCCGGTGATCGCGTTCGCCGAGGAGAGCGCCGAGGAACTGAAGGTTTCCTCGCGCGGCTCGCACGGACTCGTCCGGCGCGGACTCGACCTCTCCGCGGTGATGCGCGAGGCGAGCCGGGCCGTCGGCGGCGACGGCGGGGGCCACGACGTGGCCGCGGGCGCGACGATCCCGACCGAGGAGCGCGACGCGTTCCTCGCCGAGGCGGACCGGATCGTCGGCGAGCAGCTCTCGTGAGCCGGTCCGGCCGTCGCTCTGGAGCCCGAAGCGACCCGTCCGCCCGTCACTTCAGCGTGGCGTAGGTCAGCAGCGAGACGGCGAGCAGCTCCAGCACGCTCATCGCGAGCACGACCCGTCCCACGAGCGGGTCCATCGCGTACAGCGTCCGCATGTTCGCGAAGAAGAAGGCGACCGAGACCAGGTTCTCGACCAACAGCACGGCGCTGAAGCCCACCAGCCCCAACAGGAGCGTCGACCCGAACTCGCGGTAGTTGCGGATCCATACCGTCGCCAGCACCGCCAGCAGCGCGCTGTTGACGATCCCGATCAACACGGCGATCCCGGTCGGCGACGCCGGGTTCATTCGGCGTCCACCTCCGCGGTGATCTCCTCGAACGCCTCCGCGTGCTGCTCGAAGCGGTCGGTCAGGAAGTAGAGCTTCCCGTAGTCGTGGTCGCTCGGCTCGACGACGTCGTGGTCTTTCAACATTTCGAGGTGGTGGGTGATCGTGTTGTAATCGACGTCCAGTTCTTCCGCGAGCTCGTTCGCGTTCCGGGGGCGAGCGCGGAGCTCCCGGACGATCCGGACCCTGTTGGCGCCACCGCGGCTCGCGACGAACAGGTACCACAGGGCCTTCTTCATCTAGCGTACTGGTGTGTCGAGTAGGCGCTGAAAGTCGTTTCGGCCGGGACGAAGCGGTCCGGACGCGCTCGCGGGACGGAGGGGGACGCGTCACCCGACGGTTCGGCGGACCCACCCCGACGCGCCGCTCGGGACGGAGCCGGACGACTCCCGGGTCTGAAGCGTCCCCGTCCCGTCGGTCGCGCGGACGACGACCTCGTGCTCGCCGTCGGGGGCGAAGACGTGCCGCCACTGCCGCCAGACGTCCGCGTCGGGGAGCGGGGCGGAGAGCTCGGCGTCGGTCCACGAGTCGCCGCCGTCGGTCGACACCTCGACGCGCTCGATCCCGCGCGTCCCGGCGTAGGCGTGGCCGGCCAGCTCGATCCGACCGTCGTCGAGCTCCGTGATCCCCTCGTCCCAGAGCTTGGCGACCGTCTTCACCTCGCCGGTCCCCTCCCAGCCGCGCTCCTCCCAGTAACCGTCGTCCTCGACGTTCAGCAGTTCGATCTCCGAGAGCCACTTCACGTTCGTCTCTCCCCAGCGACCCGGGATAAGCACCCGAACCGGGTGGCCGTGGCCGGTCGGGAGCTCCTTCCCGTTCATCCCCCACGCGAGGAACCCCTCGGCGAGCACGTCGACCGGGAACTGGACGTAGTACCCGTCCTCGCCGCGCAACATCGCGCAGTTGCAGTCCCCCTGCGGGTCGACGGACTCGAGCAGCGGGCGGATCGGGGTCCCCGTCCAGACGGCGTTGTCCAGCTTGCGGCCGTTCAGGTCCTCGCCGACGCACCGCAGCGTCACCGCGCGGTGTTCGACGGGTCGGTCGATCAGCTCGTCGAAGGCGACCGTCCGCTCGCTTCCGGTTTCGCCGGTGAACGTCAGCGACCACTCGGCGGCCGTCACCTCCGGGTCGAACTCCGCGATGTCGACGTTGTAGAACTCCCCGATCGGGCTCACCAGCCCCTGGAGGCCGTCGCTTTCCAGCTCCAGCGAGGCCGAGTCGAGCTCCCGAAGCCGCGCGGCCGAGCCCTCGGACCGCGGGGCGTCGGCGAGGGGCTCGTCGTCCGTCGCGAACGACCGCCGGCCCACGGCGGCCGCGGCGACGAACCCGAGCGCCCCGGCGACGACCCCGAGGGTCCGGCGGCGCACCGCGTCCGCGACTGCCGACGAGTCCCCCTCGGTCGAGGCGTCGCTCTCGGACGGGACCGCGGACGGGGATAACCACCCGATCCCGACGACGGCCGCGGCGGGGAGCGCCGCGCCCAGCGCCCCCGCTGAGACGCCCGTCAGCCCGGCGGCGAGCAGCCAGGATCCGACGCCGGAGACCGCGGCACCGGCGGCGCGGCGGTCGGTGCGCGTAGCGAGTCGAAGGCCCGCGAACGCGACCGCACCGAACAGCCCGACCGCGACCGCGAACGCCATGGCGATGTGAATCAGGTGGCCCGCGTCGCCGAACGTCTCGATCGCGAACGTCACGATCGGCCCGGGCGTCAGGTTGACGACGGTCTGGTCGACGGGCCGGACGACGAACGACGGCGTCCACCCCGTGACGAGGTACGAGCCGGCGACCGCGGCCGTGCCGGCCGCCGCCGCGAGGAGCCCGTCTCGGCGTTCGCTAACGCTGATCATGGATAACCTCTGGGTTACAGTCACTTGAACCACGTCCTCGACGGCCGGGTACTCGTGGCCGTCGTCGACCTCGCTCAGTCGGCGCACGGTGCCGCCCTCGTCGACGCCCTAGTCGGGAGCGTCCTGCGCGGGGGCCTGGTCGGGAGCGTCCTGCGCGGGGGCCTGGTCGGGAGCGTCCTGCGCGGGAGCCTGGTCGGGAGCGTCCTGCGCGGGAGCCTGGTCGGGAGCGTCCTGCGCGGGAGCCTGGTCGGGGACGGTTCCCGGAGCCTCCGCGTTCGGCTCCGTCTCCGCGGCCCGTCCCGTCACTCGCCTCTCCGTCGCTTCCGCCTTCGCCGAGGCGACCGGCGAGCGTCGGCGCCGCGAGTCCCCCGCTCGTCGCCAGGACCCGTCGCCGCGTGTCTCGTCCCGTCATGGTCACGGCGAGGTCCGCGACGGGGATATGGATTTTTCAACTACCGGACAAATTCGGTGCGGAGTCGGGGCGAGGTCCGTTCAAACTTCGTTCGGTATCCCGCCGCGGTCGGCGGTTCGCTGCGATCGCTCGACGCCGTCGTCGACGGAACGCGGTGACACCGAAACCGACGGGAGCCGTGTCGAGCCGAACGACGCCGCGTCAGGCCTCGCCGAGGTCGCGGAACATCGCGCGGTAATCGTCGGTCGACAGCGACTCGCCGAGGTCGTCGATGTCGGCGTCCAACTCCTCCAAGCGCTCGACGAGGTCGGCGTACGCCTCGTTCCCCTCGCGCTGTGCGGCCGGCTTCTGCGAACTGAGCACGGCGCGCTTGCTGGCGAGCGCGGCGGCCTCCTGGACGAGGTCGTCGTACTCGCTGCGGGTCAGGAGGGTGTCGATGGCCGCGAGCAGCTTCGATTGGCTCACCGGCTTGGTGAGATAGAGGTCGAACCCCATGTCGATGATGTCGAAGTCGGGTTCGACCGCGGTGACCATCGCCACCCGGCAGTCGTACCCCTCCCCGCGGATGTGTTCCAAGACGTCGTCGCCGCTTCCGTCCGGCAGCCGGCGGTCGAGGAGGACCACGTCGACGGCGGCGTCGACCCGGTCGATCGCCTCGGCGGCGGTCTCGGTGACGTCGACGGCGTACCGCTCCTCTAAGAAGCCGGCGTACAGCGCCGCGATGTCGGGCTCGTCCTCGACGACGAGTATCGACGGGTCGCTCACCGTCGACCACCGTCGACAGCGACGAGGCACGCTTCACCGGGCATACACGAACGAGCGGCATGTCGAGAGATAAAACTGTCGCCGTGCGTTCGGCCGATGCGCTGAACCGTCTTTTATATACTCCGACCGCCAAAGGGGAGACGAATGTCAGAACTCGTCTCCACCGGGGTCGAGGGGCTCGACTCCATCCTCACCGGCGGCATCACCGAGCGGTCGACGGTCCTCGTCTCCGGGAACCCGGGCACCGGCAAGAGCATCTTCGGAATCCAGTACCTCCATCACGGCGTCTCAGAACACGACGAGCGCGGCGTCTACGTCTCCTTCGAGGAGGACGAGGCCGACATCCGCGGCGCGGCCGAGTCCGTCGGCTTCGAGGGGTTCGACAAGATGGTCGACGACGGCGACATCGTCATCTTGGACAAACGCGAGATGCTTCGGGAGACCGACTTCTCGACCGCGGTCGACCGCCTGCTCGACACCGTCGAGGACGGCGAGTTCGACCGGCTCGTCCTCGACTCGCTGTCGATGTTCCAGCTGTTCTTCGACGCCGAACAGGAGAAGCGGACGTACCTGCTGAAGTTCTCGGACATCCTCAAGGCCAACGGGCTCACCTCGCTGCTCATCAACGAGCAGGGCGCCGTCTTCCCCGACACCGAGGTCGGCTTGGAGAACTTCCTCACCGACGGGAACATCTACTTCATCCAGACGCCGACCGACTCCGGCGTCAACCGCTACGTCTGGGTGGCGAAGATGCGGAAACAGGACATCGACACCGACATCTTCCCGATGGAGATCGGCCAGGGCGGGATCACGGTCCACGAGCGCGCGGGCGGCTTCTCGATGATGGGCGGCTCCGACGACCAGCCGTCGTTCTGACTCGGTCGCCTTCCGCTTCGGTTCGGCGAGACCGCGCCGCGGTCAGTCCCCGGACGAGAGGTCGCGCCAGACGTCGTCGAGGCGGTTCTTCACCGCCGACCGCTCCTCGACCTCGATGGTGAGCCCGTCGCGGAAGTCGACCTCGACGCCGTCGACCTTCCGGCGGTACACCTTCACGCGCCGGTGTTCGTCGGAGAGCGGTCGGTCGTGTAGCTCGAGGAGGTCCGCCTCCTCCAGCTCGTTGATCCGTCGGTAACACGTCGCGATCGGGACGTCCAACTGGTCGCTGAGGTCCTGCGCCGACTTCGCGTCGCCCGTCGCCGTCAGGATCTCCGTGTTGTATTTGTTACCGAGTACGGTGATCAGATCGTCCCCCACCATTCACGTTATCGAGATTGATTTCTTTGGTTTATAATGGTACCGGTGGTCGACTCGATTGCCGAATGTCTCTATTCGACGTGCGGGAGGGGACCGCGACCGGTTCGGCGCTCCGCCCCGCGGAACCGTGTTATCGCCGCTGATACCCGCCACCGTGGGTTTATTATCCGCGTTCCAGCAGGGCGTGTATGGAACTCATCGAGGGGTTGTACCTGATGACGACCACCGTGTTGGCCGGCGCGAGCGTGACGCTCGTCGCGTTCGCGGTCGCGGCGTACCGCTCGTCCGGCCGCACGGCGATGGCGTACCTGGCGGTCGGTTTCGGGCTCGTCGTCGTCGCGGCGGTCGGCACGCCCGCGGCCGCCTTCCGGACGGGATTCGGCAACGCGGAGGCGCTACTCCTCGTCAACACCGGGTTGATCGCGGCGTCGATGGCACTCGTCGCGGGGAGCCTCGCGGTCTACGAACCGGGGACGCAGGAGTTCGTGATACCCGAGTCGGAGCTGTCACGACTGCGCGACCGCTGAGCTGGACGCGACCCGGCCAGTCCGGACCGGGACGACTTCGCTACCCCCGCGTGGATGTCGAACCGATCCCGAACTTATTCGTCCGCGAACGAGCCGATAACGCCCCTCCCCGACGGCCTTTTGATTTCCCGCCACGTAGCGATCCCGATGACGGATCGCCGCCGGAACGAGTGCGTGGACGCGGGCGTGCGGGCGGCTCCGCGACCGGACCGACCCGCCGACCCACCTCGGTGTTCGGGGCCACCGCGATGACGACCGCCGACGCCCACGCCGACCGCTCGACGGTCGCTCGGCTCTCGGATCTCATCGCGCGCGCCGGCGTCGGTGCTGGAGTCACGATGCTCGTGAGCGTCCTGCCGGTCGTCGGCCTGATCGCGCCCGCGGTCGGCGCCGGCGTGGCGAGCTGGACCGACGAGTCCGAGACGCCTCGCGGCCCGCGGATCGGCGCCGCGACGGGCGCGCTGGTCGCGCTGCTGTCGCTGCCGCTGACGTTCTTCGCGGTCTGGATCGCCGCCGCGGTGTCGCCGGCGGCGACGGTTGGCGTCCTCGCGCTCACGCTGTTCGGCGCGGCGTACGTCGTCGGCAGCGGCGCGCTCGGCGGGTACCTCGCGGATCGGATCGCGGCGGAGCGCGACGCGTCTCGTTCGGGCGCCGATCGCGTGGAACCGACGACCCCGGTCGAGCGGCTCAAACACCGCTACGTCGAGGGCGAACTCACCGACGCGGAGTTCGAGCGACGTCTCGACCGACTGCTGGCCGCCGACCGCGAGCGGGACCGCTCCGAAGTGCGGTCACAGTCTGAACCGGCGAACTCGAAGACGCGCGAACGCGAACGCTGACGAGCCTCCAAACTCCTGACGCGGACGCGTGGCCTGACCCGCGAGACGCTCTCCCTACCGATTTGATCGGTGATTCGCCCCGTCACCGACTGTCCGACATCGAAACGCGCTATTCGCCCGTTCGTTGTTCCCAGCAGATCCAAATTTGATACCGACGCAGAGATTTCGTTAATATATTCTGTAACTAAATCTATACAAATAACACCAAAATCGCAAGAAGACAGATGTTTATCAGCCTAGATAACCGGAGACGTAATCTTAAGTAGGAATTCCCCATCGCTACCGATAACGCCCGCCGGGCAGGCCGGGGGCCGACGCAACACACAATGTTCGAAACCATACTGGACGAGGAAGAGCGCGGGCAAGTGGGGATCGGGACCCTCATCGTGTTCATCGCGATGGTGCTGGTGGCGGCGATCGCCGCCGGCGTCCTGATCAACACGGCCGGGTTCCTCCAGACGCAGGCGGAAGCAACGGGCGAAGAGAGTACGAGTCAGGTCTCCGACCGGCTTCAGGTCGTGAGCACCTCCGGGAACGTGACCGAGGACGGGGGGAACTACGTCGTTGACAACGTCACCTTCATCGTCGCGAAAGCGCCTGGTGCTGGGCTGATTGACTTAGGGGAAACTACCGTCCAAGTTATCGGTCAAGATGGTCAGAATAGTACTCAGCTCGGGAATCTCAATGCTGACATTGAGAATGTTCTCGGTGTTAATAACGATGTTCTAACTGACAACAGTGATCGCGCTGCGGTTCACATTAATTTCTCCAACCCTGGTGACTTCGCTAACTACAACCTTCTTGAACCTGGACACAGGATGAGTGTCACATTCACGACACCATCTGGTGCGTCCACAACGAAAGAAATTCGCGTCCCGACGACGCTCACGCAGGATCAGGACTCGGTGAGGCTGTAACAATGTTCGAATTCATCACTAACAACGAGGACCGCGGTCAGGTGGGAATCGGGACCCTCATCGTGTTCATCGCGATGGTGCTGGTGGCGGCGATCGCCGCCGGCGTCCTGATCAACACGGCCGGCTTCCTCCAGTCGCAGGCGGAAGCGACGGGCCAGGAAAGTACCGATCTCGTTTCCGAGCGGATCGACGTGACGAGCGAAGTCGGGATCGTCAACAATTCGAATAACCCCACGAACCTTAGTCAAATCCGTGTCGGCGTGGCCGGCGCTGCCGGTGCCGACCAGATTGACCTAAATAAGACGACGATTCAGGCCGTCGGACCGAACGGTCAGGAAACGCTTACGTTCAACCGTACTGGTTCTATTAGTAGTGCCTCTGACATCCCGGCTGGATCCTTCGCGGTTCAAGACGCGTCCGGTTCGTACGTCACATCTTCGGAGGCGGTACTCAATTCGACTAACTCGTTCACCATTATTCTCAACCCAGAGAGCCGCCCGTTCGGCGGACCTAACGCGACGTTCGGGCAGGGCGACTCCTCGTCGCTCGACATCGTCTCGCCGGCCGGTGCGACGACGACCGTCGAACTGAACGCTCCCGACCTGTTCAGTAAGAAAGGCGCGGCGGTCCGGCTCTAACGAGTCAAACAGCGCAGTAACCAGTTCGCGGCGGCTCGGCCGCCCGCAACACCTATTTTTCGGCGCGCGCTACCACGACCCATGAGTGACGACGACCCGGTACCGGCCGACCCGGACGAGCTCGACTTCACCGACGACGAGGACGTCGTCGAGATCGGGGAGGGCCGCTACGTCGTCGGGACGAACGGCCGCCCCAACGTCGGCCGCTCGCGGGGCCAGCGCCGCGCGCCGCCCGAAGACGACTCCGGATTCACCGCCGCGGACCCGACGAATCCGTCGGAGCGGCGCCCCGCCGGCGACGATCCGCGGGCGAGCGCGGCCGGGCCCGGCGTCGGCGAGCGCGGCCAACAGGGCGGCGGGCAGCCTGGTGGTGGGCAGCCCGGCGGTGGACAGCAGTCCGGCGGGCAAGCTCCCGGCGGCGGACAGCCCCCGCCGAACGCCGCCCGAGAGCAGCGCCGGAACCGGTCCGCGTCTGGCGGCAACGCGGTCGACCGGCAGTCGGTGAGCCGGTGGCTGGCGACCTCCTTCGACGGCGACGGGTTCGACTACGGTATCGACGCGACGCTCCACGCGAACGGCGACACCACCCGGCAGCGGATGGTGTCGAACGACGTGACCGCGACGTTCGACACGCTCGTCACGTGGTTCGCGTCGAACGCCGGCCCGAACTCGCCGACGCCGGAGGCGATCGGGCTGCTGCTCGCGGCCTCCGAGACCACCGTCGACATCCCCCCGGTGATGATAAAGCGGTTCGCGGCGAGTCAGGGGCTCTCCGCGAGCGACAGCATCGGCGACCTAGTGCGCGCCGCCGAGGACGCGGGCGGGTTCCGGATCGAGTGATCGTCGTCGAAGTGCTATCGCCGTCGAAAGACGATAAGACGCCTTCTACTCACCTTACAGCAGCACGAACAGCGCGATACCGATCAGCGCGAACACCGCGTACAGCCCCGCCATCACCTCGCGTTTCAGCGGGCTGCCGAGCGGCTCCGCGGTGAGCCGTCGAATCGGCGGCAGAACCGCTATTCCGCCGAGGATCAGCGGCCACGATTCCGGCGCCGGGACCCGCGTGAGCGCGACGACGACCGTTCCGTATCCGAGGGCGTACGACCCCCGCCGCCAGAGCTGTTCGCGGTCGGTCAGGTCCGCCTTCGACGGGAACGCGTCGCCGCTCCCCGAGTCGCCGCCGTCGGATCCGCCACCGCCGCCACTCCCCGCGACTTGCTCCGCCTGCCGCTGGACGTACTCGTCGAGCTCCTCGGCCGCGTCCTCCGTCTGCGGGGCGCCGCACTGGGCGCAGTACCGCGCCTCGTCGTCGACCGGAGCGTCACAGCGGGGACACGATGGCATCTTGGCGTGGATCGGGCGCCGCCCGGGCTTAATTCTTCGGACCGAGGACTCCGCCCACGTCGGGCGATTTCCTCGTTCTCCCGCCGTTTCTCGTCGTCTCGTTACTCGCCTTGATAATCGGGTGGGTACGCTTTAGTCGGTGACCCGCGGAGGCGTAGCTAACCGACTCGGGCCGCTCGCCGGCCCGCTCGCTTGACCACGCCCCCATGACGATGGACCACGACGACGCGACCGACGCGCGCCCGACGGACCCGACGGCCGCCCACGGCGACCGGTCGGTCGACTCCGGGAAGAGCCGACGAGTCCGATCGCTCGGAACCGATCTGTCGGGGTTCCAGGCGAGCAGTATCGCCCTCGTCGTCCTCGTCGCGCTCGGCGGCGTCGTCGCGACCCCGGTCGCGGCCGGCCTCACGGCCGGTTCGTCGGCGTCGTCCGTCGCCGCCGGACCGACGGCGCCCGTCGCGGTCGAGGCCGCCGGTCCGGTCGGTCCGGCGGACCGCGCCGAGGTCAGCGGCGGGTTCTCCCGGCCGACGTACACCGGCGTCGCGGGCGACCCGATCGAGGTCAGCTTCACCGCCGAGAACTCGGACGGGCCGACCTACCTGCTCATCGGCGGGAACCAGCTCACCGACACGGGGGAGCCGGTCGGCTTCGTCGACGTGGTCAAGATCTCGGGCAGGACCGATCTGACCATCAACACGCGGACGCTCGGCACCGACGCGAGCAACGTCGAGAGCTGCGGGCTGGAGGCCACGTCGTGTGACCTGACGTTCGTCGACGAGAACGGCGACACGGTCGCCGAGAACCTCAGCGCGCTTCCGAGCGCGACCGGCGCGGGCGGGCTCGCTCGCCCCCTCGTCCCGCAGCGCTATCGGCTCGCGATCACCAACGGGACGTTCGTCGTGGAGGACTCCGGCGTGGTGACGCCCACCGCCAGCGCGGACCAGGCGGACCTCGTGTTACAGAAGCCGAAGTTCCGCGAGGAGGTCGAGGTGTTCACCACCGCCGACCGGGACGCGCTCGGCGAGGACGTCGACGCCGAGTCGCTCGACGCGCTCCGGGAGAACGGGCTCGACCGTTCTGTCGTGACAAAGGGGAACAGGATCGTCCTCGGCTTCGAGTCGACGGGCATCTGGGGCGCGCTGTCGCACTTCGCCGCGGAGCGCGGCGCGGGCCCGATCGAAGCCGGCGAGGCGGTCGACCACCGGGTGCTGACCGACCTCTTGAAGAGGGAATCGGGCGTGTCGCTCCGGGTCCGACAGACGAACCCGGGGATGAACGAACCGCCCGCGAGGCTCGACCTCTCGCGCGCCGATCCGGAGGACGTTACGCTCATCCCGGCGGCCGCGACCGAGCTGGAGACCCCCGACGCGCCCGGCCGCTTCTACCTCGTCATCGACACGAGCGGCGGGGACCACTTCACCGAGGAGCCCGAACCGGGCGACGAGTTCGCCGTCGAGTTCGCGCTGGAGGGGACGGAGGGCGACCGGTACGCGTTCGCGGACGGCGCGGAGCCGCCGGCGGCGTTCGGGTCGGCGTCCGGACCGAGTGACGCCGCCCAGTTCCCCTACTGGGAGACGGGCGACAGCACGGTGCGCGCCGAGGCGACGTTCACCGTCCGCGAGCGGTTCCTCCGATACGACCACGTCACCGACGACGGGGAGATCCTCGTCGAGGCGGCGAACGGACGCATCACGGGGACGACCTCGCTGCTGCCGCGGCGGGAGATGACCGCGACGTTCGTGAACGACGCCGGCGACGCTCCGTTCCGCACGGAGTCCCCGCTGGAGATCGCGGACGGGAACTTCACGATCGGCGTCGACCTCGAGGAGATTTCACCCGGAACGCGCCTGAACTACGAGCTGTACGAGGGGTCCACGCTCCGCGACAGCCGGACGGTCGTCGTCGTCGGCGACGCCGACAACCCGGACGAGCTGGTGATCGACGACGCCCCCGAGAACGTCACGGTCACCGAGGGCGGGAACCTCTCCGCGCTCCGGGCCACCGCCCGCAACGCGGGCGGACTCACGGGAGAAGGGCAGCTCACCCTCACCGTCGACAACGGCAGCGCGGTGGGGTCGTGGGGAGTCCGGCTCGAACCGGGCAAGTCCCGAACGTACGCGTTCGGCTCCGTGACGGTCGACCTCGACCCGGGAACCTACCCGTTCACGCTTCGACTCGACGGCGACTCTCACGGCGGGACGCTCGTGGTCGAACAAGACCCGGCGACGACGACGATCGACGACGAGGGCGACGGGAGTACCGAAAACGGCACCGACACCGGCGACGGCGGCGCGGACGACGGCACCGACGTCGACGGGAGCGGCGACGACGGCGACTCGGAACCGAACTCGACCGCCCCGAACGGGTCGGACTCCGGCGCCGACTCGAACGACACCGAAACCGACGGCGACGGGGGCCCCGGCGCGACGAGCGACGGCGACGCGCCCGCCGAGCAGGAGACTGACTCCGTCGGCATGCTTCCGCTGCCGTTCGGGACGCGCGAGGCGTTCGGCGGGACCGTCCTCGTCGGCGCGATCCACGTCCTCGGCCACTGGGTGTGACCGCCGCTTCGAGTGTAGGGCCGTTCCCCGTCGTTCGGAGCTCCGTTCTCATCGCTGAGAACCGCGGGGGAGCGATTAAGTGATCGCTGAACCCCGCTTCAGACAACAATGGCTACGCGGGTACTCATCGCCGACGACTCGGAGTTCATGCGGAACCTCCTCCGGGAGATCCTCGAAGGCGAGTTCGAGATCGTCGGGGAGGCGGAGAACGGCGTGGAGGCGGTGAACATGTACGAGGAGCACGGGCCGGACCTCGTGATGATGGACATCGTGATGCCGATCCGCGACGGGATCGAGGCGACGACGGAGATCTTAGAGGAGCATCCCGACGCGACGGTGATCATGTGTACCAGCGTCGGGCAGGAGGAGAAGATGAAGGCGGCGATCAAGGCGGGCGCGGAGGGGTACATCACGAAGCCGTTCCAGAAGCCGAACGTGCTCGACGCCATCGGCTCGGCGGTATAATGCGGGTCGACGTCCGCGCGCTCGGCGCCTGTAACCGCCTCGCTGAGCGGGGGGCGAAACAGGCCGCCGGGGCGCTCTCGGACCTGACCGGGACCGACCTCGCGGTGGAGGTGACGGGCGCGAGCGTCGCCAGCGGCGAGGACCTCGCGGAAGCGTTCGCGGGCCGGGAGTCGATCGGCGTGAGCGTCGGGCTCCGCGGGGGGTTGGACGGCGAGGCGGTGCTCGCCTTCGACGCCGTGAACGTCGACGCCCTGCTCTCGCTGCTCCCCGGGGGGCAGTCGATGGAGCGGAGCGCGGTGACGGAGGTCGGCAACATCGCGCTCGGCGGCTTCCTCGACGGCTGGGCGAACTTCCTCGGGAAGGCGATCGACATGTCGCCGCCGCGGTACTTCGAGGCCGACGGCGCGGCGGTGCTGCCGGACGGCGCGCTCGCCGGCGACGGCGTGTTCCTCTTCGAGAGCCGGCTGGACGCGACGACGACCGACCTCGACTTCTCCATCTACATGCTGCCCGACTCGGGGCCGTTCCGCGATCTCATCGTCGGGAAGACGGCTCCCGCGGCGGCGGCCGGCGGCGAGGCGAACGGCGGCACGACGAGCACCGCGGTGCCGTACGAGTCGCTGTCGACGTTCTCGTCGCTGGCGAAGCGGGGGTCGTCGAACGCCGCCGACAACATCGCGATGATGACCGGGCTCGAGACGAGCGTCGACGTGAGTCGGCTCCGGTTCGTCCCGCTCGCGGACGTGCCCGCGGAGGTCGGGACCGAACCGCACGCGGGCACGGTGTTCGAGCTTCAGGGAGAGCCGAGCGGCTACCTCGCGATCCTCTTCGAGGAGTCTTCTGCGGCCGCGATCGCGGACGCGATGCTCCCCATGGACCCGGACGAACCGCTGGGCGACATGGCCGAGAACGCGCTCTGCGAGCTCGGCAACGTGATGACGAGCGGGTTCATCGACGGGTGGGCGAACGTGCTGGGCACGTCGATCACTCACTCGCCGCCGGAGTTCGTCCACGACATCGGCGCGTCGACGATCAGCCCGCTCGTCGCGAAGCTGAGCGAGCGGCAGGACTACGGGTTCGTGATCGACACGGCGATCGAGACGGAGGGGATCCAGGCGCGGTGCGACGTGTACGCGCTCCCCGACGAGCGCGAACTGGCTCGGGCGCTCGATCGGCTCTCCGACCCGTGACCCGCTCGCTCTCCGACGATCGGCCGGACGAGCCGGCGGACCGAACGGAGAGCGACGGGGACGCCGTCGCTGACGCGGACCCCGCGGCGGTCACCGGCGGCGCGGTCCCCGACGACCCCGGCCGGATCAAGGTCGGCGTGGGCGAACTGGCGGTCACGAGCGACGACGCCGTCCTGACCACCAGCGGGCTGGGCTCCTGCGTCGCGGTCGCGCTCGTCGACGAGCGAGCGGGCGTCCGCGGGCTCCTCCACGCCATGCTGCCTGCGGGCGAAGAGAAACCGACCGCCGCCGCGCGCCCCGCGAAGTACGTCGACACCGGAGTCGACTCGCTGATCGCGGCGCTCGACGACGCCGGCGCCGACCCCCGCCGCCTGGAGGCGCGGGTCGCCGGCGGCGCCGAGATGCTCGATCTCACGGACGCGGTCGGCCCGCGGAACGTCGAGCGGGTGGGCGAGGTGCTCGACGCGGCGGGCGTCCCTGTCGTCGCCAGCGACGTCGGCGACGCCGTCGGACGGACGGTCCGATTCGGTCCGGACGGCCGGCTCGTCGTCCGGGCGGCGGACGGCTTCGAACGAGCGATCTGACCGTCGATCGGGACTGGTTTCGCCTCTGGTCGCTTCCGGATTTATCCGTTCTCACCCCACTCAATCGACGATACTCGTGTCTCAGCGTGCTTTCTCACGGCTGATATTTTGAGGGGTGAATTGAAGTGGGTTCTGCGGGTGGTACACGGTAATGGGCCTCGAACTACCGGTGTGGGGAGCCTCAACCGCCGCCTGGGCAGTCGCCACGCTGGGGCTCGTCGGTGCGAGCGTCCTCGACAGGTTCCTCGACGACGACGGATCCGACGACGACGGTTCCGGAGGTATGGACGGCGACGACGATCCCTTCGGCGGCGACATGGGCGGCGGCGACATGGGCGGCGGCGACATGGGCGGCGGAGGGATGGGCGGCGGCATGGGCGGTGGCGGCGGTGGCGGCGGCGACGGTTTCGACGACTTCGACGGCATGGACGAGTGGGACGACGAGTTCGACGACGGCGGGGGCGGTGGTGGCGGGGGTGCCGCCACCGACGAGCTCGAGAACCGGCTCGACGAGCTCGAGAACGAGGTCGCGTCGCTGTCCTCGACCGTCTCGACGGTTCGCTCGGAGAACGAGGAGATCTCGAACGCCGTCGACGACATCGAGGAGGACGTCCGCAACCTGCTCGACATCTACGAGATGGTCACCCGCGGGATCAACCCGTTCGTCGACGACGGCGGCGGCTTCGACAACGTCGCCGGCGGCGGCGAGGGCTCGTTCGGCATCTTCGACGACGAAGACGGCGGCGAGGAGGAGGACCTCGACGAGGACGTCGCGAACGCGGACGCGGACGGGTTCTTCGACGACGACCTCCTCGACGAGGAAGCGGACGACGACGAGTTCGACGACCTCGACGACGGCGACGAATTCGACGACCTCGACGAGGAGTTCGAGGAACCGGACGACGACAGCACGGACGACGCCGCGTCCGAGACCGAAACGGCGGCCGACGGAGACGACATGAACGACGATGGAAAGAGTTTCAGCGAACTGAAAGAAGAGTACGACTCCGGGGAGGCCGACTGGGCCGAGGAGGGCGACGACGGGGACGACGACCCGTTCGAGGACGGGAACGACTCGTTCGACGACCCCGGCGACGAAACCGACTCGTTCGAGGACGGGGACGACTCGTTCGACGACCCCGGCGACGGGTTCGACGGCGACGGCCTCGGTGGCGGTGCCGAGGGCGACGGCTTCGACGAGTTCGATGAACCGGCGGATCCCGAGCCTGCGGGCGGCGCGTCCGACCCCGAGCCGGCGGCTGGCCGTGCCGACCCCGACCCCGAACCGGACCGCCGGCCCGGCGGCGACCCCGCCGAGGCCTCCGGCGGCTTCGAGTACGTCGGCGAGGACGACCTCTCGGGGAGCGGCGGTCGCGGCAAGCCGTACCTCACCGAACTCCCCGGCGACTACGTCGGCGACCTCCTCGTGATGGAGTGGCTGGAGTTCCTCGTCTCCGAGAGCGACGTCACCGACGCGGTGCGCGCCATCAACTACTACGAGCGGATCGAGTGGATCGGCCCCGACGCCGCGGCGCGGCTCCGGGACTTCCTCTCCGGGTTCGGCACGATCGACCGCAACCTCGTCGACCGGCCGGGGACCGACCGGCTCGCCCGCGAACACCACACCCGCAGCCTCCGGTACGTGACCCAGCTCAACGGCACCAGCAGCCACACGGTCCTCTTGGACCGCTGGGACGACCTCGCCGGCGGGTCGCTCGTCGGCGGCGGGCCCGTCGGCGGTCGCCGCGGCGACCGGCGCGGCGGGCGAACCGACTCCGGCCGCAACGGACGCGGCGGCCGGAACGGTCGAAACGGCCGCGCTCCGCGGGACGACCGCTCGGCGGCCGAGCGAAACGGCCGCGACGCGTCCGGCCGCCGAGACGCGCCCGACGAGGGCGAGCGACGCGAGAACGGCGCGGGCCGCGAGGCGGACGCGGACAGTCGCGACGGGCACCGCGACGACCGACGCGACGGGCACCGCGACGACCGGCGTGACCGGAACGGTTCGACCCGACCGATGAACGATCCGAATCCCCGTTCCGACCGCGCCGATCCGGCCGACGGAGGGTGGGGAGATGGGCGTTAGCGTCTCCGCGTCCACGGCCATCATCGTCGCGGGGCTGTTCTTCGCGTTCACGACGTTCTACCCCGTGGCGGCCAACGGGTTCGACCGCGTCTCCGACGCCCAACACGGGGTCAACGAGCGCGCGCTCGAGCGGCAGAACACCGACTTCGCGGTGACGAACGCGACCTTCGACGCCGGCACCGACACCCTCACCGTCAACGCCACCAACGAGGGGTCGATCGGACTCGTCGCCGGCGACGCGACGCTGGTCGTCGGCAACGAGTACGTGGACGTGGGCGGGCCGAACGCCTCCACGACCGTCGACGGCAACGCCGACACCGACCTCTGGCTCGGCGGCGAGAGGCTCACGGTGCGAGTCGCACAGGGGAACACGACGACGGCGATCGGGAACGGCACGCGCGTCGTCCTCGTCGTCGAGTCCGGCGTCCGCGACGCCGCGACCGTGACGGAGGTGGGCGCGTAGATGGCCAGCGTCCCCGTCTCTCACCTCATCCTGTTCATCGCGAGCCTGGTGATCGCCGCGGGCGTCGTCGGCACGATCACGACCGGCGTCGACCGGGTGAGCGCGGCGGTCGAGGACGCCGGCCTCGACGCGACCGAACAGCTCCGGACCGACGTGACGATCATCTCGGACCCCAGCGCGGGGGTGTACAACGCGAGCGGCGACCAGAACGTCACGCTGTTGATAAAGAACACCGGCACCTATCGGTTGGCGCCCGACGGCTCCGACCTCGACGTCGTCTTCGACGGCGCGTACGTCCGACCGGACGCGCTCTCCGGGACGCTGGTCTCCGCCGACGGCGCGAACGCGTGGAGCCGCGGCGACGTGCTCCGACTCACGATCGACGTGAGCGCGATCGAGGGTCGGGACGGCGGACTCGTCGACGGCGACCACCGCGTGTTCCTCTCCGTGAACGGCGACGAGGAGCTGTTCCAGTTCCGCGTGGAGGGAGGTAACTGAGATGCCACACGACAATCTCCTCTCTTTAGGCCTCGGCGAGCGCGACCGGCTCAACAAGGAACTGGGCGGCGGCATCCCGCGCGGGAGCATCGTCCTCATGGAGGGCGACTACGGGGCCGGGAAAAGCGCCATCTCCCAGCGGTTCGCCTACGGACTCGTCCAGGAGGGCGCGTCGGTGACGATGATGTCGACGGAGCTCACCGTCCGCGGGTTCATCGACCAGATGCACTCGCTGGAGTACGACATGGTAAAGCCGCTCTTACAGGAGGAGCTCCTCTTTCTCCACGCCGACTTCGACTCCGGCGGGGCGTTCTCCGACGGCGACGGCGAGCGCAAGGAGCTGCTCAAGCGGCTGATGGAAGCCGAGGCGATGTGGAACTCCGACGTCGTCTTCCTCGACACGTTCGACGCCATCTTCCGGAACGACCCCACGTTCGAGGCCTTGGTGCGGAAGAACGAGGAGCGACAGGCCGCCCTGGAGATCATCTCCTTCTTCCGCGAGATCATCTCGCAGGGGAAGGTGGTGGTGCTCACCGTCGACCCCTCGGCGGTCGACGACGACGCGATCGGCCCGTTTCGGTCCATCGCGGACGTGTTCCTCCAGCTGGAGATGATCGAGGTCGGCAACGACATCCGCCGGCAGATCAACGTCAAGCGGTTCGCGGGCATGGGCGAACAGGTCGGCGACACGATCGGGTTCTCGGTTCGCTCGGGAACCGGCATCGTCATCGAGAGCCGCAGCGTCGCCTAACACCATGACCCGTAGACGCACAGCCGGTCCGCCCGCCCGGGCCGAGACGACCGCGACGACTCAGCGTGGGACATGACCGAACACGGAACCGCCAAACCGTCCGAGGAGCTCCGGAAGGCCGCCATGCGGCGACCTCACCTCCGGGAGCACCTCCGGGAGTTCAAACAGATCACGGGGGAGTTCCCGCAGTTCATCGAGGAGCCGAAAGACGAGTACGAGTCCGACCGCCCGAACGTCATCTACCCGGTCGGCGGCCCAATCTACAGCCACATCTACGGCGACCTCGGCCAGGACACGAAGTACTACGCCATCGAGCCGGAGGTCTCCGGCCCGCAGGCGGAGATCCTCAACGAGGTGAAGAACCGACTGCTCACGGCCAGCGGCCAGCACACCGCCCCCGACAACGAGGCCGAGTACGACGACCTCATCGAGGAGCTGTTAGAGGAGGTGACCCACGTCGACGACACCGCCTCGGGCTGGCGCCGCGGGCTCTCGAAGATCCGCAACTTCGGGAAGCTGTCGATCACCGAGGAGACCTACGAGAACATCCGCTACCGGCTCAACCGCGACATCGTCGGGCTCGGCCCGCTCGAACCGGTGATGCGCGACCCGGCCAACGAGGACATCCACGTCATCGGCCCCAAGGAGTGTCACGTCGACCACGGCACCTACGGGATGTTGGAGACGACCGTCGACTTCGGCACGCCCCAGGAGTTCGACAGCTGGCTTCGCAACATGGGCGAGCGGATCGGCGACCCGCTCTCCGACTCCGACCCCATCGTCGACTCCACGCTGCCGGACGGGTCGCGTATCAACATCATCTACTCCGACGACGTGTCGCTGAAGGGCTCCTCGCTCACGATCCGACAGGGGGACGAGGTGCCGCTGTCGATCAACCAGATCACCAACTGGGGGACGCTCTCGCCGCAGTTGGCGGCGTACCTCTGGCTCTGTCTGGAGAACGAACAGACCGTGTTCGTCGTCGGGGAGACGGCGTCCGGGAAGACGACGACGCTGAACGCCATCCTCTCGTACATCCCGGACGACTCGAAGATCTACACCGCGGAGGATACCGCCGAGGTCATCCCGCCGCACAGCACCTGGCAGCAGCTGTTGACTCGCGAGGGGGGCGGCGAGGGGTCCTCCGACGTCGACATGTTCGACCTGGTCGCCGCCGCGCTGCGGTCGCGCCCCGACTACATCATCGTGGGCGAGGTCCGCGGCGCCGAGGGGCGGATGGCGTTCCAGGCCGCTCAGACCGGCCACCCGGTCATGCTGACGTTCCACGCGTCCGACATCGTCTCGATGATCCAGCGGTTCACCTCCGAGCCGATCAACGTCCCGGAGACGTTCATGGACAACGCCGACGTGGCGCTGTTCCAGAACCGGGTGAAACAGGGCGATCAGGTCTTGCGCCGCGTGACGAGCGTTCAGGAGATCGAGGGGTACTCGAAGGAGATGGAGGGGGTCGTCACCCGCGAGGTGTTCAGCTGGGACCCCGTCGAAGACGAGATCGTCTTCCAGGGAATGAACAACTCCTACGTGCTCGAAGAGCAGATCGCGACGCTGTTGGGCTACGCCGACACCCGCGACATCTACGACGACCTCGAGTTCCGCGCGGAGCTCATCGAGCGGATGATCCAAGAGGGCATCTTGGGCTATCACGAGGTGAACGACGCGATCAACGCCTTCCAGCGCGACGGCGTCGAGGGGCTTCCCTTCGACATGCACCGGAACACGAGGTAGCGACGATGGAGGTACGATACTGATGGCCGTAAAGGAGATGGGCGACGGGTTCGCGACGGCGCTCAAACTCACCTCCGAGGTGATGGAGTCGTACGACCAGCTCGACATCTCCAAGCGGAAGTACGTCGGGCTGGTGTTGCTGCCGGCCGTCCTCGTCTTCCTCGCGAGCGTCGTCGGGCTGATCGCGCTCCCTCTCCCGATCGCCGCTCGCGTCCCGATCCCGATGTTCGGCGGGCTCGTGCTGTTCGCGGCGGTCATCTACCCGAAGATCTACCTCTCCGGGCTGGAGACGAAGATCGACAACCAGCTACATCTCGTGATGACGCACATGACGGTGTTGTCGACGACGAACATCGACCGGATGGAGGTGTTCCGGACCCTGGCGAAAGAGGAGGAGTACGGCGTCGCCGCCGAGGAGATCGGCCGCGTCGTCCACCTCGTCGACACGTGGAACCAGAGCCTCGACGACGCGTGTCGCCGCCGTGCACAGGAGGTTCCCTCCGACGCGATGGCCGACTTCTTCGACCGGCTCGGCTACACGATGGGCGCGGGGCAGTCGTTAGAGGAGTTCCTCGTCTCCGAGCAGGACGTCATGCTGGCGCAGTACGAGACCCGATACGAGTCCGCGCTCTCGAACCTGGAGGTGATGAAGGACCTGTACATGTCGATGATCCTCTCGATGACGTTCGCGCTGGTGTTCGCCGTCGTCCTCCCGATCCTCACCGGCAACAACCCGACTGCGACGGTGGCGGCCGTCATCGTGCTGTTCGTGTTCGTTCAGCTCGGCTTCTACGCGATGATCCGCGCGACCTCGCCGTACGACCCGATCTGGTACCACCCGGACGAGCGGTCCCCCGGCGACCTGAAGCTGTGGGGGTCGCTGATCGCCGGCGGCGGGCTCTCGCTCCTGCTCATCGGGATCACGGCCGCCGGGATGTTCGGATACGGTCCCGGCCTCCCCGGCCTCCTCTTCTTCCTCGACGACGTCCGGCTACCGCTGTACCTCGCGGTCCCCATCTCGCCGCTCATCATTACCGGGGTGATACTCCGGAGCGAGGAGCAGGCGATCACGGCCCGCGACGGCGAGTTCCCCTCCTTCGTCCGCGCGCTGGGCGCGACCGAGAGCGCGAAGCAGTCGACGACCACCGACGTGCTGACGACGCTGCGCGACAAGAACTTCGGCGAGCTCTCCGAGTCGATAGAGCGGCTCTACCGCCGACTCAACATGCGGATCAGCACTGAGGGCGCGTGGCGAGCGTTCTCGCGTGACACGCGCTCGTACCTCATCCAGAAGTTCTCCGAGATGTACCTCGTCGGCCGGCGGATGGGCGGGGACCCGAAGATGCTCGGCGAGCTGATCTCGAAGAACATGAACGCCGTCAACCAGCTGCGCGAGCAGCGGCGGCAGGCGGCGATGACGTTCATCGGCCTCCTGTACGGGATCACCGCGGCCGCGACGTTCGCCTTCTTCATCGGGCTCGAGATCGTCGCCATCCTAGCGGACCTGACCGCCGATTTCGGGCTCGACCAGATGGACATCGGCCAGATCGTCTATCCCGGCGCCTACGACATCCCGCTCATCGAGTACCTCCTCCTGACGGTCGTGTTATTCAACGCGGCGCTCTCCTCGCAGATGATCCGCCGGATCGACGGCGGCAACCCCGTGAACGGCTACATCCACTTCGTCCTCCTGACGTGGCTCGGCGCGGGCACCGCCATCGCCACGCGGACGCTCGTCAACGCGATCCTGTCGATCTGACGGGGCGTCTCTCCTCTCCGGCCCCGCGTCACTCCTCGAACAGCGCCGGCTCGGCGACCGACTCGTCGGCCGCGTCGCGCCACGAGCGCGACGGCGTCCACCCGAACAGCCGCTCCGCCTTCTCGATCGCGTAGGCGCCGCGGTCGTCGCCCCCGGCGAGTCGGCCCTCGTCGATCGCGCAGTCGTCCGGGATCTCGTCGTAGGACTCCCGCAGGAGGTCGAGCAGCGGCCGACCGAGCGCGTTGTCGGCCGCGACGCAGTTGACCGCCTCGTGGGCCCCCGGCTCGACGGACGGGTCGTCGCCGAGGAGGTCCGAGAGCGCGACCGCGACGAGGTCCGCGACGTCGCGCACGTCGACGTACGACCAGAAGTTACCGGCGCCGGCGTCGAGATCGGAGACGTACTCGTCCGCGCGACAGGCGTACGCGCCGGGGTACTGGATCCACGACGGGCGGATCGAGACGGCCGGCACGTCGCGGCGGCGCGCCACGGCGCCCGCGGCCGCCTCCGCGGTCACCTTCGAGAGCCCGTACGGGTCCTCGGGTCGGAGCGGATGGGCCTCGGTGATCGGTAACTCGTCCGGGAACGGGGTCGGATCGGCGAAGAAGAAGCCGTAGGCGCCGTCGCTGGAGGCCTGGACGACCGGGGCGTCGGCCCGGCCGGCGGCGTCGAGGACGTGTTTCGCGGCGAGCGCGTTCGTCTCGAACACCCGTCCCTCGGGATGGGTGCCGGCGACGGGAATCGCCGCCCAGTGGACGACGGCATCGGGGTCGACGGCGGCGACGACGTCGAGCGCCTGGTCGCGCTCGGCGAGGTCGGCCGCGCGGAACGAGACGTTCGGCGCGGGGTCGACGTCGAGTCCGGGGTGATCGTAGTCGACGACGACGACCTCGTGGTCGCCCGCGAGGCGGTCGACGACCCAGCGCCCGGAGGCGCCGCGGCCGCCGGTGACGAGGACTGTCTCCATGCGTCGGGGTCGCCGTCCCCGGGCAAAAACGCACCGTTGCGGCGGCGAGCGCACCGGCCGCGGTCCGGGGGATTCGGGCGCGCACCGTCCGGGGCTCCGGCAGGCTTTAACGCGCCGAGCGGTAACTCTCGGGTATGGACTGGAAGACAGACTGGGGACTCCGCGGACGCATGGGGTTCACGATGTTCCTCCTCTTCGCCCTCTACGTCGTGTTCATCGGCGTCCTAATCCAAGTGTTCAACGTCGGGATCATCT
Organism: Halorubrum sp. SP9; assembly: GCF_005435015.1. Taxonomy (NCBI): domain Archaea; kingdom Methanobacteriati; phylum Methanobacteriota; class Halobacteria; order Halobacteriales; family Haloferacaceae; genus Halorubrum; species Halorubrum sp. SP9. The sequence continues at coordinate 10,364 of NZ_SGXU01000009.1, read as the reverse complement.
TCACGCTCGCGATGTTCGGCGCGTTCTCGCTGGCGCAGTACTTCTTCAGCGACAAGCTGGCGCTGCGGAGCATGGGCGCCCGCGAGGTGAGCGCGGACGAGTACCCGGACCTCCACCGCCGGATCGAGCGCCTGAGCCAGCAGGCCGACCTCCCGAAGCCGACGGTCGCGGTCGCGGACACGCAGGTGCCGAACGCGTTCGCGACCGGCCGGAACAAGAAGAACGCGACGGTCGCGGTGACGACCGGGCTGCTCCGGGCGCTCGACGAGGACGAGCTCGACGGCGTGCTCGCCCACGAGCTCGCGCACGTCAAGAACCGCGACGTGATGGTGATGACCATCGCCTCGTTCCTCTCGACGATCGCCTTCTTCATCGTCCGGTGGGGCTGGCTGTTCAGCGGCGACAACCGGCAGGGCGCGCCCGTCATCGTGGCGATCGTCGCGTCGCTTCTGGTGTGGGTGATCTCGTTCCTGCTCATCCGGGCGCTCTCGCGGTACCGCGAGTACTCCGCCGACCGCGGCGCGGCGCTGATCACGGGCAAGCCCGGCGCGCTCGCCTCGGCGCTGATGACGATCGACGGCCGGATGGACAAGGTGCCCGAGGAGGACCTCCGCGAGGAGGCGGAGATGAACGCGTTCTTCATCATCCCGATCAAGGCCGGCTTCGTCGGCAAGATCGCCTCGACGCACCCGTCGACGGAGAACCGGATCGAGAAGCTCCGCGAGCTGGAAAAGGAGATGGAGACGGCCTAAGACGGATTTGTCTCGGAGTTTCTAGTCGGTCATTTATAAGCCGTTGAGCGCGGACAGGTGACGAACATCGCCGAAGTCCCAGCCGCTTGTTTATAAATCGTTGCGGGCAGATCCGTGACGACCACCGCCGAAGCCCCAGCCGCTCGCTCATAAATGGTTGTGAGTAGATCCGTGACGACCACCGCCGAAGCCCCAGCCACTCGGCTGTACGATGGTGCGGTTTATAAACAACCGATCGACGCGAACACCGCCGAAGCCCCAGCCGCTCGGCTGTACGATGGTGCGCTTTATAAACGACTGATCGACGCGAACACCGCCGAAGCCCCAGTCGCGAGGGCGGCGCACGCTCGCTGCGCGCCTCACTCGGTCGCTCACTCCGTTCGCTCCCTCGTTCGGTGCTTACGTCGCCTGCGCCGCCCTCGCGACTGCCCCTTCGAGTCCCGCCCCGCTCCGCACAGCACCTCACACCTCCCCAGCCTCGCGGCTCCCTCCGCTTCGCTCCGGTCGCCGCGTCCCTCGCGCGTGCTGTCTCGCGGCCGCCGGTGGCGGCCGCTCGCAGGCACGCGCCACCGCAGTTCATTTATAAACAATCACGTGGCAGTCGCGCCGCTGGTCGGTGTGAGCGGACTGAGGGGAGTAAGCCCCCTTCGGTTCGTCCCGACATTCGGCTGAGCGTCCGCGCCGCGGCCGGACTACCTTGTGGCGCGGACTTGCACCGGCGAGGATTCGCCGTTCCATCCGTTCCCGCCCGTCGGCCCTCCTCGGGTTAACTCCCTTCCCTTGCGGGTCGGTTCGCACGAATCACGGGTCGGGGCGGGGGGTGTCGTTGCTGTTCCAGAGCCAGCCGTCTCCGACTCCGGGCGTGTGCCCGGTCGCCTGTCCGGCCGGTGGGGGGACTTTCCTCATGCCGGAGGCACGGGAGTCGGGCTCCCTCTGTCCGGTTCCGGCTTCTTTCCGCCGGCGAATAAGCCGTTCGGTCGGCGGCCTTTCTGGCGAGACGCCGCGAACGAGGCGAGAACGGTGCCACAAGGGAAGCGTTCAAGTCGTCAGCAACGTAATGGACTCTCATGTCCGAGGCTCAGACCGTTCAGCTGTCGTACGACGACGGTGCACGAGCGGTCGAACTCGCGCGGGAGGCGGTCGAGTCGTTCGTTCGACACGGACAACGCGAACAACCCGGCAGTATGCGCGAGGCGTTCTACGCCCGCACCGGGGCGTTCGTCCGACTCGAATCCACTCGGGGCCGCGGTCGCCTCCGCGGCTGCGCCGGTGCGTGGGAGACCTCCGACCAGCTCGGGCACGCCATCGTCGAGGCCGCCATCAAGGCGGCGTCCGACGACTCCTGCGGCTCCGAGGTGGAGCCGAAAGAGCTCGATAACCTCACCGTCTCGGTGTTCGTCGTCTCCAACTCCGTGCTCACGAACGACCCGCTCGCGGACCTCGAAATCGGCACCCACGGCGTCGCCGTCGACAGCGGCAACGCGCACGGCTGGCTCTACCCGACGGTCCCCGTCGAGAACGGCTGGTCCGGCGCCGAGTTCCTCTCGCGCGCCTGCCGCAAGGCGAAGCTCTCGCCCACCGCTTGGCAGGACGAGGAGACGATGGTGACGCTCATCGAGGGGCAGGTGTTCCGAGAGCGCGCCGACGGCGGCGCCGTCGAAGAACTGTAAGACCGCCGACTCGCCGGACGGGTTGCTTTCCTTCTCCGCCCTCCTCACCTGTTCGCGCCGTATCCCACCGCCTCCGCGTCCGCGAGCGCCCGCGTCGTCGCGGCCGACAGGTCGAAGGCGTTCTCGTCGACGACCTCGCCGTCGCGGATCACCGGCTCCATGAGCGACTCGGCGCCCTCGGGTCCCGAGCGGTCCGCGAGCCCGACGGCGTGGGCCCCGTCGGCGGTGCGGTAGGCGTCTTTCGCGCCCGAGAGCTTCCCGCGCTTGGCCGCCGGTTCGCCGTCGACGGCGACGATGTCGAGCGCGAAGTCGACCGGGTCCGCGTTGGAGACGTACCCGCCCACCCCGAACCCGTCGACCGCGTCGCGCAGGTCGCGGAGGTCGTCGGGGCCGAGCCCGCCGGAGACGTACACGTCGACGTCCTCGTGGCCCCGCGCGTCGAGTTCCCACTGTACCTCGCGGACGATGTGCCGGAAGTTTCCCCTCCGCGAGCCGGTCGTGTCGAGGCGGACGCCGTCGAGGTCGTCGCCGAGCGTCTCGACCGCCCGGAGCACCTCGTCGACCTCGTCTGAGTAGGTGTCGCACAGCGCGATCCGCGGCGCGTCCGCGGGGACGCCCTCGTCGTAGGCGCGCCAGGCGGCCTCCTGTGCGCCGCGCCCGAAGCAGATGGCGAGCGCGTGGGGCATCGTCCCGGACGCCTCCCGGCCGATCAGGTCGCCGGCGGCGACGTGCGAGAAGCCGTCGAACCCGCCGACCAGCGCGGAGCGCTCGACCGCCGCGGTCATCGCGGGGTGGACGTGGCGAGCGCCGAACGAGAGCACCGACGACTCCGGCGCGGCGACCCGGCAGTCGAGCGCCGCCGTCGCCATCCCGGACGCGTGCGAGACGAAGCCCAGGAGCGATGTCTCCAGCCGCGCGAACGCGAGGTACGGCCCCTCGATCCGCATCACCGGCCCGCCGTCGAACAGCCGACCCTCCGGGATCGCGTGAACGTCGACCTCGCGGCCGGCGAGCAGTTCGACGGCGTTGCCGAGACCGGCGAACAGCTCGAACTCCCCGTCCGGGAACTGGTCCGCGGTCACTTCTGCGACCACGCGTGGGTTCCGGCCCGCCGCCTCCAGCGCCGCCTCGGTCCGCTCGAAGTACGCGTCGGTCGCGCGCCCCTCCCGGACCGCGGCCGCGTCGACGATGTCGAACTCGCTCATACCCGGCGGTTCGACCGCCGGGACGAAAAGCCACCCGTGTCGCGGCGGGCCCGCCTCGCCCCCGCGGCGACCGCGCCGCAGCGAGCGTCGGGTTACGCCGCTCGCCGCGCGAACAGCCCCAGCGCGGCTGCGAGGGCGACCAGCGCCGCCGCGACCCCGAACCCGGGAGCGCTGGTACCGGTGCTGTCGCCCCCGTCTCCGTCCTCGCTGCCGTTCGCGCCGTCGGAACCGTTGGTGCCGTTTCCGCCGTCACCGGTACCGCTTCCGCCGTCGCCGGTACCGCTTCCGTCGCCGCTCTCGTCCGTCCCGTTCGCGTCGGGGAGCGCGAGGTCGGCGTTCGGACGGAGCTCGAGGACGCCCTCCGGCGAAGGCGCGTGGGTTATCGTCACGCTCGTCCCGTCGCGCTCGACGCCGTACGCGCCGGGGAAGTCGGCGCCGTCGCCGTCGTCGATGGTGTACACCGTCCCGTCGTCGTACTCGCGGTCGCCGTGCGCGGTCAGCATCCGGACGTAGGCGTCGCGGAACGCGGCGGCGTCCGCCTCGGTCTGCCACTCGGTCGCCCAGACGTAGCCGTCGCGGTCCCCGTTCCGGTAGGGGTACAGCTCGTCCCCGGCCCACCCGTCCGTCACGGGATGCGCGTAGTCGTAGTTCTGTCGGGTCCGGAGCTGCGCCTCCGCGTCGAGGTGGATCTGGACGTTCTGCCGGACGGTCGCGTCGGGCTCTAACACGGCGTACCGGTACTCCAGGCTCTGGTACCAGAACATCACGAACATCGACGCCTCGCCGGCCGTCTCCGCGCCGTCGACGCCCTGATCCGGGTAGGTCTCCCACCCGCCGGTCGCCGTATCCTCGAAGCTGACGTTGCGCTCCTCGTAGTCGGGGTTCCGATGGATGACCTCCGCCGTCGACTCCGGCGGGGCGTTCATCGTCTCGTTGACGGCCGCCCATCCCCCCGCTTCGACGAGGTCGCGGACGTAGAGCGCGCCGTCGCCGTACGGCTGGAGCACGGTCTGGAGGATGCCGAAGTTGAAGTCCGGAGCGTCGCCGCCCCCGCCGCCGCCCGCGGGCGCCTCGACGCAGGTCCAGTTGTCCGCGCATCGGGCGGCGTACCGCTCCTCGACGTGGACCGCCTCCCCCTCGATGATCCCGTCGATCGCGAGGTCGCCGTCCTGGGTCGCGCCGACGTAGCGCGGAGCGGTCAGGTCGTGGTACTGGTCTTGCATCGCGTGGAGCAGTTCGTGCGCGAGCGTCGAGGGGCCGATGGCGGCGGACTCGCCGTCCGGAACGACGATGACGATCCGGTCTCGGGACGGCGAGTAGAAGCCGGAGACCGCGCCGCCGAACACCGAATCGATCTCGTCGTTGGCGTTCGTCTCGTCGCCGACGACGAACAGCGCCTCCCACACCTGGTCGTTCCAGCGCCGGAACGCCTCGGAGCTGTTCCCGCCGCTCGCGGTGTCGTTGGCGTACTCGCTCCGGGAGACCGTCTCGACCGGTACGTCCTCGCGGAAGGGGCGCTGACGGATGTGTTCGACGCGCGCCATCGTCAGGTCCGTCAGGGCCGCCAACTGCGTCTCGTTGAGTCCGTCGGTCTGCTCGAAGCTCAGCGACTCCTCGTAGTGGGTCCCGTTCCAGCACCCGACCAGATCGGTGCCGTCTCCGGGACCGCACTCCTCGGCGGACGCGGAGGGGACGGCGCCCGGCGCCGCGGGCCCGGTGTCGGCCGACGCGGAGGGAGCGATGTCGACGTTCGGCGCGGCCGCGGCGCCGGCGGTGAACGCGACGCACAGGACGGCGACCGCGGCGACGGCGGCGGCCGCGGTCGAGGGGGTGGGAACCCGTCGCATACGGATCGCATCGTGCGCCCCGGTAAGTAGTCTGTCGGTTCCTTCGGCGCCGTCGCCGGCGGATTTTTCGGGACGGGTCGCCGCCGCGGACGCGGACCGGGACGACGGTTTTTGAGGCGGGCGCTCCAACCGCCGATATGGCGTTCGATCCGACAGCAACCGCGGTGGTCGTCGTCGACATGCAGAACGGGTTCTGTCATCCCGACGGGAGCCTCTACGCCGAACCGAGCGAGGCGGCGGTCGGGCCCGTGACGGCGCTCGTCGACCGCGCCCGCGAGGCCGGCGCGAGCGTGGTCTACACCCGCGACGTCCACCCGCCGGACCAGTTCGACGGGGCCCACTACTACGACGAGTTCGACCGGTGGGGCGAACACGTCGTCGAGGGGTCGTGGGACGCCGAACTCGTGGCCGACCTCGACGTCCGCGACGCGGACCACGTCGTCGAGAAGCACACCTACGACGCCTTCTATCGGACGGAACTGGAGGGGTACCTCGACGCGCACGGGATCGACGACCTGCTGATCTGCGGCACGCTCGCGAACGTCTGCGTCCTCCACACCGCGGGCAGCGCCGGACTCCGAGACTACCGCCCGGTCGTCGTCGAGGACGCGCTCGGCTACATCACCGAGGACCACCGCGAGTACGCCGTCGACCACGCCGACTGGCTGTTCGGCGAGACGACGACCCGCGACGCGGTCTCCTTCGCGTCCGAGTAGCCGCGGTCGTCGTTCTCGCGTCCGCGGTCCCGAATCCCGCGACTGCGATTATCACGCGCGACAACCGGCGTGTAACCCTTTTTGTCGCTCGCCGGAATCGCCGGGTATGGACATCTCTCGACGAGGCGTACTCGGCGGCCTCGGCGCGGTCTGTGCGGTCGGCGCCGTCGGCTTCGCGGGCGCGACGCGGGTGACGGACGGCGACGCGATCGCGGGCGTCGGCGGCGACGGTCCGGGACCGGCGGGCGGCGGCACGGCCGCGCCCGGCGACGGCGCTGCCGGCGCGAGCGGCTCCGGTCCCTCCGCGGCCGCCGTCGACCCCGACGCGCCGTTCGTGGCCCGGATCACCGGCGACGACGGCACCGACACGCGGCTGTTCGACGCGAGCGACCTCGGCCGCGTCAAGGGCGTCTTCGTCGAGGGCGACGAGTACCTCGTCCAGGTCGCGCTCTCCGACGCGGGCGTCGAATCGTTCCGGAGCCGCCTCGAAGCCGCCGGCGCGACCGACGACCCGGCGGCGTTCGTGGTGTCGATGACGCTCGACGGGACCGAGGTCAGGCGCGTCGAACTCGACCGGGAGACGGTCGACGGGCTCACCTCGTCCGAGTGGGGCGGCGTGTTGACGCTCCCGTTCGGCGAGGAGTCGGTCGCCCGGTCGGTGTTCGACCGACTGGCGAGCGACGACTGAGCGGTCGTCGAACCGCCCGGAACGACTGACTGGTCAGGTTTCCCGCTGGGGTGGCGGTGGACGGGCTGTGGGTGGCGGTGAACGGACCGTGGGTGGCGGAGGATAGGACTTTGGCTTTCGAGCCCGTGGGGTCCGACGTGAGAGACGGAGCCGCGGACGACGGCGGCCGCCCCTGTCCGGCCTGTGAGACGCCGATGTACCGTCGACACTGTAAGTACGTCTGCCCGGCGCACGGCGTCGTGTACGACTGTAGCGACACGTTCTACTGATCGGACGACCGCTCCGCACGCCCCACCGGCCGTCGGAATCTCCGCGCTCGACCGAGAGCCAAACTGAGTCGTGCGAACTGTTATGTTCTTGGAGGCCGATTTTTCTTCCATGATGGGCGACCCGTATGTGACCCTCCACGCCGACCCACCGAGGTCAGCATGGTAGAGCAAAACCAGGTTGCCCGGAGCAAGCGGATCCAGCGCCGCACCGGGAAGACGTTCCACGTCGCCACCCGGCTACTGCCGAAGCGGATCCGCCACCCGACGTACGTGCTGTACGGATTCTTCCGGATCGCGGACGAGGTCGTCGACGCCGAAGACACCGGATCGCCAGCCGAACAGCGGGCCGAACTCGACCGGCTCCGGGCGGCCGCGCTCGGCGAGGAGCCGACCGACGACCCGGTGTTGGAGGCGTTCGCCGAGGTGTGCGAGCGCAGCGGCATCCCCGACGAGGACGTCCACTCGTTCGTGGACGCCATGGAGAGCGATATCGACACCGACCGCTACGAGACGTACGCCGACCTGGAGGCGTACATGGACGGCTCCGCGGCCGCCGTCGGGCGGATGATGACGGCGATCATGGATCTCGACCCGGAGGCGGAGGCCGAGGCGCTCCCCCACGCGACGAAGCTCGGCGAGGCGTTCCAGATGACGAACTTCCTCCGGGACGTCCGCGAGGACGCCGTCGAGCGCGACCGGATCTACCTCCCGCTGGAGACGCTGCGGCGCCACGGCGTGAGCGAACAGCAGATCCTCGATCTGGAGTTCGACGAGAGCGTCGCGGCCGCGGTCCGCGAGGAGATGGCCCGCACCGAGCGCCTCTACGAGGAGGGCGTGGCGGGGATCAAGTACCTCCCCGAGGACTGCCAGCTCGCGGTGCTGCTCGCGGCGGTGCTGTACGTCGACCACCACCGCCTCATCCGGAACCGCGGCTACGACACCGTCTCGGCCACGCCGGAGCTGTCGCTCGCCCGGAAGCTGTCGCTGCTCGTTCGTACCCGCTGGAAGTGGCAGTGGAACCGCGATCCGGAGGCGGTGTTTTACGACATGTGTACCGACTTCGACCCCAGCCGCGAGCGCCACGGCCACGGTCCCCACGGCACGGGCGTCCCGCAGACGGACTAGGCGGTCCGCGTGGATCGCTCCCGGTTCGTCGCTCTCGCGTTCGCCGCCTTCGGACTCGTGTTCCTCTCGTTTCTCCTCCGCGGAGTCGCCCGGCTCGTGGCGCCCTACGGGGTCGCGGTCGCCGTGTCGGCCCCCGTCTTGGTCGCGGCGGCCGGCCTGCTCGCCGCGCTCGTCGGCCTCGCGCTCCTCGACGTAACCGGGATCAGTCCGCTGGAGTGAACGCGCCGACCGGTTCGGGGCGTTCCGACCGAGTCGGAACGCCCTTGCCCCGCCGCGCCCGAGGGCGCGCATGGACGTACGAACGGTTGCCGACCTCTCGCCGGCCGAGCGTCGCGCCTTCTTCGAGCGCGACGCCGGCGTCGAGGGGGTCCGCGAGGACGTGCGAGGCATCGTCGAGCGGGTCCGCGAGGAGGGCGACGTCGCGGTCCGCGAGTTCGCGGAGGAGTTCGACGGGGTCGCCGTCGGCAACGTCGACGTGACGGACGCGGCGGAACGGGCGCACGACGAACTGGCCGACGCGGACGACCCGGTCCTCGACGCCGTTCGGGAGGCGGCCGCGAACGTCCGCGGGTTCCACGAGCGCCAGCGCCCCGAGGACTGGCGCGACGACTTCGACGGCCGAGAGCTGGGTCGCCGCTTCCGCCCCATCGACCGCGTCGGGGTGTACGTGCCGGGCGGGTCGGCCGCGTACCCCTCCAGCGCGCTGATGGGCGTTATTCCCGCGGTCGTCGCCGGCGTCGACCACGTCGCGGTCGCGACCCCGCCCGCGGAGGAGCTCAACCCCGTCACGCTCGCGGCGATCCACGAGGCGGGCGCCGACGCGGTGTATCAGGTCGGCGGCGCGCAGGCCATCGCCGCGCTCGCGTACGGGACGGAGACGGTGACGCGGGTCCAGAAGGTGGTCGGCCCGGGCAACAAGTGGGTCACCGCGGCCAAGTCGATCGTCCAGGGCGACGTGGAGATCGACTTCCTCGCCGGCCCGAGCGAGGTCCTCGTCCTCGCGGACGGGACCGCCGACCCGGACCTCGTCGCGGCGGATCTGGTCGCGCAGGCCGAACACGACCCGAACGCATCCGTGGTCGCGGTCACCCCCGACGCCGACCTCGCCGCGGCGGTCGCCGCGGCGGTCGACGACCAGGCCGCCGAGCGCGAGCGCGAGGAGACGATCCGGGCCGCCCTCGACAGCGACGCCTCCGGCGTCCTCCACGCGCGTTCGATGCCCGAGGCGGTGCTGTTCGCCGAGGAGTACGCGGCCGAGCACCTCTCGATCGCCGCCGACGACGACGAGGCCCTCCTCGACCGGATCACGAACGCCGGATCGGTGTTCCTCGGTCCGTACTCCCCGGTAGCCGCCGGTGACTACGCGGCCGGAACGAACCACGTGCTGCCGACGAACGGCGGCGCGAAGCGGTACGGCGGGCTCTCCGTCGACACGTTCCTCCGGTCGTCGACGGTCCAGCGGCTCGACCGCGACGCCCTCGACGACCTCTCGGAGACGATCACGTCGCTCGCGGAGGCCGAGGGGCTGGAGGCGCACGCCGAGAGCGTGCGGAAGCGGTTCGAGTGAGGGGCCGACCCGCCCGATCGGATCGACCCGGTCGGCAGGGTTTTGAGTGTCGGCACCGAACGGGTTCGCATGAGTACCGAACCGGCCGACACCGGGACCGAGGGGAACGACCCGGCGATCGAGGTGACTCCGGACGCCGCCGAGGAGGCGCTCTCGCTGCTGGAAGGCGAGGGGCTCGACACCGACGTCGCCGGACTGCGGCTGTTCGTCCAGCAGGGCGGCTGTGCGGGGCTGTCGTACGGGATGCGCTTCGACACCGAGCCGGAGGACGACGATCTCGTCGTGGAGCACCACGGGCTCCGGGTGTTCGTCGATCCCGCGAGCAGGAACTACATCGGCGGGAGCACGCTCGACTACGAACACGGGCTCCAGGCCGCCGGCTTCGAGGTGGAGAACCCGAACGTCGTCTCGGAGTGCGGCTGCGGCGAGTCGTTCCGGACGTAGCGAGTCGCGGTTCGATTCTCGGGTTTCGCTCTTGTGTAGCACATTGTTGATTTCAGAGAGTAGCTTTGACGGCGTGTTTGA
>NZ_SGXU01000098.1:0-1516 GCF_005435015.1 Halorubrum sp. SP9 | reverse complement strand
CCAATATCGACTGGCTCTGTTGCGACGATCAGCACCCGGTTTGCACGGATTCCACCTCCATGTGTGAGGGTAACCTCAAGACGCTCATTAGGACCACTTTCGTCAAGCAGTTGTTGCTCAAATGCGGCGTTTGGGGCTGGTTCTATAGTGTTGCTAAGATCGTAGAAGTATACAGAAATGGTTGTTGCTAAAACGACCACAACCGCGACCATGAGAATTGTTGCGATGACAGGAGTAACAGCGCGATCATCCTCACTCATTAGCTCAACTAATCTCTGCTTGATAAAATATCTATAGGGTTGACAAGCTATACATTCTCTACAAAATTCATTCGAGAAACCAATCCTCGATCACCAGATATCAAGTTCATCATAGTCTATTGTAGCTGCGGCAGATGTTGGTTACACTGCGATTGACTTGCTGAAATCATCTGAATCTGATAAAAACGGCGTGCGAGATACAGAGGATGTACACAGCACAGCGATACCGTCGGAAAAACTCGGGTCGCCACATGGGATGCCACGGTGCCGTACAGACAATCAGTTCACGCTCTTCGAGAGCTCAGCCCCCGCCTTGAATTTCACATCATCCGACGCACTCGCAGCGTCTACCAAGTGTAACACCGGCGCATCCCCCGCCACGTGCGTCAGGGCCACCCGACCACCACCGCCTCCTCCAGACCGAGACCGAAGAAAGTCACTCATCACAGGATCCTCAGGGTCAAACGAGTCCGCTGAGAACACTCTCGCTTTGACCAACTCATCGACCGTTCCTGAGTCCATTCGCGCCCCCCGACGAGCACGCTCACTCAGCCCTGCTCGTGTCACTAAGTCACTGAGCCCATCTCTATCAGCGTCAGCAGAGTAATCGAAGCAGCACTCAATACCAACCACCTGCGCCGCCCCAGCCATCGATAACACCGTCGTCGAATTCTCGTACAACGCAGCATCGTCGATAATCCACCCGCCTGAGTAGATGAGCTGCCCGTCGCTTAGCCCTCCGGACACCCTGGTGGCTGGACCATCACCTGCGCTACTGTCAGGTTGAGCAATCGACCCTGCTGAGCAAGTTCAACAGGCACATCATCCATTTTCTTTGCCCACGCATCCAACCCGTCCGGCTCGAACGGCTTATCCTCAACCGGGCACACCACGACAGACACACCAGCGTCAGCAGACGGTGGAGAGTTCGTCACAACAACGTGACCGTCAGTAGTGCGCTCAGCAACGAGTCCACCGCCCGTCGCCACAGGCCCCGTCATCTCCGCAACGAAGTGGGGTGTTTCCCCGCACACCGCACCCGGGGACACAGTGGAACTGACATCGTCACAATCACCGCTCTCATCCGGGCCAGCATACTCTGAATTCCCCCACGAGTACACCTTACCCTCACCATCGGACCGACCCGTCAGGTAGGCGAAGAGCCGCTCCGGCGTCACCGCGTCCTCGATACTGCCGTTTCCACCCGGAACCTCAGCATCAGGCAAACACACCGAGAACCGTTCCGCAACAACAGG
>NZ_SGXU01000097.1:0-1546 GCF_005435015.1 Halorubrum sp. SP9 | reverse complement strand
GCTTCGATGGACACAGAACAGATGGTCAATCAGGAGGCCGCCGAACTGCTGGAAGACCTCTATCAGAACGATCGGACGCCCAACGAGGTGTCCGTTATCGCTGACGAGGTACTTGACGCCTCCGCGGCCAAGTTCGACTGGAACGAACTGGAACTTGGCTACGAGGACGGTGGCGACCAGCAGCTCTCCATCTCGGGCAAACTGCGCGGGCTGGAGATCGAGGCGTTGTAACGAGATGACCCTTCTGTTTGGGCGTCACCACTATATCCGTTACCATTAATATCCTTCAGTTCTATTAGGAGGACGTGAGGAACGAACGGTGTCACGGAGTGACTCGGAGTGTCCTCGCGTGGAACCGTTGACACAGGGCCTCGTCAGAAACGGATAGTAGCCGTCTGAACGGATAGGTCATTTCTACCAGCAGTCGCGGTGGTTCTCGCTTTTTCAAACGTTTTCGCAGTCGATTTTTCATACACAACAACCCATGACAGATCCAGCCTTCGTCGTCGCAAAACGGAAGACGGGTAACGCACGCAACTACCGCGGTGACGTGAACGTCTCGCTCGGTGATCAGACCGTGACGTTCAAACATCGCCTCCTCAACGAGACGGAGTTTCAAGAACTTCAACACGCCTTGGACACCGAGGAGATGGCCTCGGCTGACGAGCCTGAAGTTGATCCCGAGATGGGTGAAACGGAGGCCCAAGAACGGCTCTTGGAACTTCAGGAGAAGCCCGAACTGACCAGCGAGGAAGAACAGGAACTTCAGGAGTTGAGCGAGCAGGTCGCCTCCCAAACCAGTCGTATCAAGGACGCACTCGGTGAGGACGGCTTCGCGCTCCTGCGGCAGTTCGGGAAAGAGGTCATCAAACCCGACGATGAATCGGTTGACCACGTCTACGACCTCGTCAAGTCTGATCCCGCACAGGCGGCGGATCTGATGGGGATGGACCAGCTCCCGAGCGGTGGGACACTCACCAAAGACGAGGTCCGCGAGCACTTAGAAGACGAACTGGAACGGCTCGTCACGGGACAGCCCTACCCCATCAAGTTGAACGTCGGCCTTCAGGCGATGGCTGAGACGATCTCTGTGTTGGGAAACGGACTCCAAGAGTCGTAGACGAGGAGGGCTGGTACGACCCCGACGTTCACCACTCCAAGCGCCACGCCTACGCGAAAGAGAAGTACGGTGAGGACACCGTCATCGAGGCGTTTGCGAAATCACAGAAGGGGCGGGAAATGTGGGAAGCCCACCGCCATCTCGGCGTCTCAATCGTAGACTCACAGGCTGAGTGGACGCCGTTACAGAAGATGTTCCTCCAAGCCGCAGCCGACGAGTGGGGCAACGACGAGGACATCCCTGACCTCTCCTCGGTGAACGCCCCATCCAGTTCACGGCTCTGAAAGAGCCGTTTCAGACGGCAGTTCGCGCAGAACTGCCGAAACTCTCGCATCTAACAACGAGGTATTTCAATGGCTATTGCTGACGAGCGACTCGTCTTAGAGGCGAGCGTCGTTGACGATTTCACGGACACCCTTCTGGATC
>NZ_SGXU01000096.1:0-1546 GCF_005435015.1 Halorubrum sp. SP9 | reverse complement strand
GACGTGAACGACACGCTGGTGGCACGCATCGGTGTTGATCGGTCGACAATAGTTGGTGAACCAATCGACAAATTCCCGTGGCTGGACCTTGACCCGAACCACGGACTCACGGTTTGTGAGGCGGTCAACCGCGCGGGTGGCGGTGAACTCGTCCAGACCGAAGGAGAACTACAGGGTCCAGATGGTCTCGCACGCATCGAGGTGTGGTTCAAGCCGATTCGTAACGCCGCTGGTGAAATCACGCTGATCGCCGTTGAGGGGAAAGATATCACCGTGAAGACGCGACAGCGACAGCATTTACAGGTGTTCCAGCGGGTCGTCCGACACAACGTCCGCAACGATTTAAACAAGCTCGTGGGATGGACGACGATACTCGCCGAGGAACCGGACGCTGACTGTCGTCAGGATCATCTCCGCCGACTGACGCGTATATTCGACGGGTGGGAACGACTTACGAACAAAATGCAGGTGATTGATCGCGCGATACGGGAGATACCACACGACGAGTCGACCGTTAACATCGCTGAGGTCACTGAAACGGCCGCAACGGCGGTACGGGATGACTACTCGGACGCAACGATCGCTGTCTCTGTCGACGCGACCGACGAGACTGTCTCACGATGGCTTACACGCCCACTTACCGAGGTGATAAAGAACGCGGTGGCCGCAGGAGACCGAGAAGACCCGTACGTCAACGTATCGGTGAGACAGGTCGACAACGGCTGGCTCCAGATCGTCGTGACCGACGACGGGCCTGGCATGCCAGATATCGAGCGGGAAGTACTCGTCACCGGCGAAGAGACGCCGTTACAGCACGGCTCTGGGCTCGGGATCTGGCTAATTCGGATGTTAGTCTCCGTACTCGGCGGAGAGATCGACGTCGACGTGACCGACACAGGTACCGAAGTCGTGCTTCGCGTTCCGACGTCGTCAGCAAACCGCAATCTGGGTTTAGTCGCACCCGAGCAGATATCCTAGTAGGTGTAGTGTACAAACCGCGAGAAGTGTAGAAAGGCCGATAAACAAAGCGCAATCTCACAACGAGGGTCAACGATCCGAAACCCACCAATCGAGGCGGGAGTGTGGCGCGGCTTCGTCGGGTAATATCACCGTATTCACTCCGGGGTAGACTCGCCGCCGTCTTCATCGACTATCCCGGAAGGCTGTCGCTCCACTGCTTGGGCCGATGCTTCACTATCCGAGCACGGCGCGGAGCCAACCACCTGCCATGTGGGGGCAACATCTCGCTTCCCACACACTCGCGCCTCGATCTGGCCGTCGCCGGTTCGCATCTCAACAACGTAATCGAAGTGTGCCGACCCAAACCAGCTGGAACCGTCGATGTCGCTCGCTGGTGGCAGGTGGATGAGCCCGCCGACGTCCTGATTTCGCCACTGGCCAACCAGTTCGTGGAGGAACCTGTCAAGCGCAGTCGGGTCGTGATGCGCTAGCAGTTGCGTCAACGTCGCGATCGCGAACGTTCCCGTTCGATCACCCGTCGCGAGCTGCGTCGTCGCACGTTCGGCGGCGACCCCAAGTGAAGTGA
>NZ_SGXU01000095.1:0-1565 GCF_005435015.1 Halorubrum sp. SP9 | reverse complement strand
CAGCGAACGTAGTGAGCGAGCACGTCTGATTTTGGTTCGAATCCCACCGTGCTCGTTATTGGAGCAACGCCATCGAGATGGGCTTACGGTTGTGAGTGGAAAATAGCGCTTGTACTACCTCTTATTTCCAACAAAGTCTCTGGACAAGATGAGACAAAGTATAAGACGCTACCAGACACAATAGCAGATATGGACCGCCAAGAATTAGAAGAAAAAATGCAGAAGCATATGGAAAAGAAAAAGAGTGCCTACGTCAAGATGGGGACTGTAGATTCCGAATAGATCCTACCTTTCTCTAATCTGTTTTAATTTCTCACGTAGCTCCTGCTCGGTATGATGAGCTAGTGCTGGGTATTCAACATCAAATAATAAATATTCAAAGTACTGATACCAGTGCCAATATAGAGTGTTTTTCTTCCAAAGCCGCTCAAATTTGCGCTCTGGATATAGATGGCGATGATACTTGGAAAGCAGAACCGCCTTTCCAATTTCAATATCACTTCCCGGCCACTCATGGTTTTCATCAATTATCTCATTACCTATCATCAATCTGCCTAGTGTAATCATCGCAGTTCGATGATTGGCATCTGGAAATGGGTGGAATGAAACAATAGTAGTTACCCAGTGAGCACACTGAGACGTTACCGGCTCTATCCGAGGGAATTCGCGAATTATTCGGTCCAATTTCCATTTTTTTACAGATAGCACTTTTCGATCTTCCCGCCTAGCGTCTCGAACATCTACAGAGTATTCATGTTCTGACTCTATATCGGGATCTCTCGTTTCTATGAAAATATTGTGGTTTATTTGTTTTATATCCTCTTGATTCACGAAAGATAAATCAATTATTCTGTTTTGTCCCAAATTCAATAACGAGTTTAGATCAAGATAACCATCTGACTGAGGGGGGTTAACCTCGCCATCTACCACTTTTTGGCCCTTAGTGGATAAGCTATACAATTCATTTCCTCTTTGCTCAATTAAACCAACCCTTTCCAAATATTCACATTGGCGTCGAAGCCTACTTTTTGACCTCCGAGACTTAGACAAATATTTGATAGATATTGTATCACTTTCATCGATATTTTCCAGAATTTCAATGTCCGAAAGGCTGGACGGCCCCATTGATTGTCGCCATGGTAGCGGGTAAGTGTCTGTCATTTATTCTGTCTCCAAATCAGATACAGCCAAATTGCTACAAATTGTTAAAATATTTGTGCTTATACTTCTCGTTAATCCTGTATTCATCGTGGTATACACGCGATTCGCGACAACTGGGGTCGTTTCTTCAATCCCTCCTGAGCCATTTCGCCAATTAAGCGGATATTGCCGTTACAGTTGAGGCATTCTTTATGCCTCATGGGTGACGGGGATGCTGTCGTAGTTGGCGTGGGAATCCTCGTTCTCAACGATCTCGACGGTATCGACTATACTGCCATCTCTTATGTCAGCTCCTATGCTAATTAGGTAGCGTTTCCGCCCGTAGATCTGACCATGTTCGACGTGATACCCCTTCCGCGAGCCATACGCCCAAGTACCACTCGCCACACCCAGACACGTGTACC
>NZ_SGXU01000094.1:0-1612 GCF_005435015.1 Halorubrum sp. SP9 | reverse complement strand
TCTGAATTCTCTCGGCAGCGCTCCCGAACCGAGTACAGAGCGACTCGATCCCGATTCCTTCTGCGGATTCAACAGAGCAGTCTACTGGTATTCTCACCCCCAAATATTCGATTCTTTTGTTCGATACCGGACTGTTCCGCCAAAGAAAATAAATTTTCTTCGACTGATTGATCACTGTCGACCCTTAGACCAGGTTGACACTATCGACGAAGTGAGGTATCTGTCAGAGGCAAAACGCGTGGCTCGAAGGGACCATCGAGTCACGCGGGTTTCCGCTCTAGGCCCGTTAGTCTGTCACTAGTTCGATAATCGCGGTTGTCTCGTGAAGTGTACGAGCGGATGTCTGTCGAGAGTTGTGCACACGTATATATCCGGTATAGGCCATGAGACCCGGAGTGTTCCGCGAAACGAAACATATTGATCCACTATTTATGTATGTTTACAGACCTATGAAATCGAACTCGTTAGTTACCCGGTTTGATCCGACGACTACTCGGTCAGCACTCGACGCAGTATTCACTGCTGTCTCCGAGTTTAAAAATACAAATGCGAAAGAGCTTCGACGTCTCGACAGATATATTAACGCCGACACGATCAACCTGCTGTTTGGCGGTCCAGATAGTTCGACAACGCGTATTGAAGAGGGGACCCTTTCGTTTCGATACGGCGATGTATTCGTGACTGTTACACATGACGGATGGATCAAGATCGTCGACGCAGACACGTTCCGCTCACGACCAGCGCACCATGGACTGTCAGCAGACGCACGCGCACAACAGTCAACCGAAGCGGCTCTCAAAGTGGCGGCAGCGGCACTCGCCGAGGCTGAAGAATACGTCTGGACCGCCGCTAGCAACACTTCGGATAATAAACTTGGCGACCCGCTCTGGGCAGTGGTAGAGCAGCTCTGGGCCATTCAGACATCGATTGACGACCTGACCGCTCAGCCGTCTTCGACTGAACCGCTGGTAACACGGACAGATGACCAGCTGTGACGAGATGACCGATGACGCGCTGTTCAACCTCGGCATCGATCTCAACCGGGAAGAGACAGTAGGCGGCGCTATTGATCGGACACTGAATGCGATCCGTACCACACTGGGGGACACAGCGATTACCGTGTGGCGGAACCGCAACGAGCATGCTAGCAACCTTGAGAATGCTTACTCGCCGGAACAGCCGTCCCCACCGTTGTTCGGTTCCGAACGCCATACGGGTCGGTCGGATCGAATCCCTTCACCAGACGCAGCTCTAATCAAGCGATGTTTCACGGCTGATGCGCCGGTTCGAACTGACGGGGTGGCCGGACCAATCGCACCGGATGATAACCGCTGGCTTCCGCGTCAGGAACTTTTCGTTCGATTCCGAGCGTGTGCTATCGGTTGGCTGGGATCACCACGATCTCGCGACCGCGTTGGACGAGGCCGCTGTCCGTGATGTTCTCGAGCGAGCAGCAGGGTTACTCGCCGCGGCACTCGATCGTATTAGCTCCCAGACCCGTGACCCGACAAGCGAGATCGACTCGGAGATTCGCATCGGTGCGTTTCAACAAGCGATTGAGGACGCCGCCGATGGCGTCGCCATCCTCGATGACGAGGCGTACGTCTATATC
>NZ_SGXU01000093.1:0-1618 GCF_005435015.1 Halorubrum sp. SP9 | reverse complement strand
TCATCCTGTATGCGCTGGCCGCAGCCGTCGCGGTCGGCGTGTTTGCTGTTCCGTACCCGTTGTACCTCACAACACAGACAGACGTGTTGGCAGCACTCACTCGCTCATGAACACACGACTCAGACAGATTTTCGGGCAGATATGGATTGCCTTTCGACAGCTCCGCTGGGATAAAACCCGAACTGTCCTTGCTGTCATCGGTATTGCGCTTGCCGTCTTATCTGTGACCCTGCTTGCTGGTGTTGGGACGGGCGTCACCGAAACTGGAAATGAGTTATTCAACGAAGCAGACCGTGATCTGTGGGTTACCGGCGGTCCAATCAATCTCGCGCCCGGCTCTGTTGGCGGCTTCCAAAATCCAGTTCCAAACGCACACACAGTCGCTACACAGATCGAACAACACGAGGATGTCCAAACAGCAGTCCCACTGGCATTCCAAGTTGTCTACGTCAGCACTGACGGTGAAGAGTTCGAGACGATTGTTGGCAGCGGAACACCAGGAGCAGGTGGTTCCGTCCGCATAACAGCCGGCGAGGGATTTACTGGTCCAAATACACACTACGCTGATGGCAATTACAGCGGGAATTTCACTCATCAAGCGCTGGTTTCGCCTGAGTTTGCCGCGCAACACAACGTGACTGTCGGAGATTCCATCCACGTCGGTGGGACCATTGCGAGTGCCCGCGCTCACGAGTTCGAAATTGTGGGGGTCTCGCCCACTTTCTCGAATTTCTTGGGGACATCCACTGTTACCCTGCGGCTGAGCGAACTCCAGACGCTTACTGGTAATGCGTATGATGATAGCGCAACCCTGATTACCATCAGCACTGTCGACGGTGCCGACCGCGAGGCCGTTCGAAAAGACCTTGCCACCGCATATCCCGAGTATACGTTCCGCACGAACCAAGAGCAGTTCGTCGAGGTCCTCCAACAGCAGGCGGTTGTACTCGCTGCCGGTACGAGCCTTGTGGTGTTAGGTGTAGTTGCTGGTGGGATGCTCGCATTGAATCTGCTCTTATCGTTAGTGTACATCCAGCGCAAACCGTTTGCTGTGCTCCGTGCCACTGGGGCAACTCGGCGTGGTATTGCTGGTATTGCGATCGTCCAAGCAGTCAGTATTGCCTTCGGAGGATATCTTCTGGGCATCGCTTTTACCCCGCCGCTTGCGGCTGCCCTTGACCAGCTTGCGTTTACTGTGACCGGATTCGAGGGACTCGTCCAGGTGCCAGGGTATGCCTACGTTGCTGGTGGAATTGTTGCTGGTGGATTCGCACTGCTTGGAGGAATCTTG
Organism: Halorubrum sp. SP9; assembly: GCF_005435015.1. NCBI lineage: Archaea > Methanobacteriati > Methanobacteriota > Halobacteria > Halobacteriales > Haloferacaceae > Halorubrum > Halorubrum sp. SP9. The sequence continues at coordinate 327 of NZ_SGXU01000093.1, read as the reverse complement.
GGAGTGTGGCGTGTTACTCGTGTGACGTCCGCTCGCGGCTTGATTAATTAATTGGCTCGCATCTTCATGCGTCTCGCGTCGGCCCCACAGAACTGTGGCTGTGTTCACGGTAGCGAGGTGAAAGCCCACTAGCTTCGGCCTCAACTCCTGAAGCCATACACTTCCTGTTGAATCTCAGGTCTGAGCTGAATACGGCGCTACACCTCCACTTTCAAACGACGGTGAGTCTGTATTTCAACAGCGAGGCCGATGTGACTGTGTGGACATCCCCGTATTCTACCGTGATTTCGAAATGGACAGGGACGTAATCGTACTGGAGCAAGGCAG
>NZ_SGXU01000092.1:0-1651 GCF_005435015.1 Halorubrum sp. SP9 | reverse complement strand
GTGACTCACCGCTTCGGTGGGATCCTCAATAGCCTCGGGAGAGGCTTCGAAGTTTTCCCAACCGAGTTTATACGCTTCATCAAGTGCGTCCGCTTCGTGAACTACTGGGATAGTGTCGGACATAGTTGTGTGTCGGGATCCCCCGAGCGAACGGGCGGATCCTCAAAATAGGGCCGCGTTTGGGTGGTTATTATTTGAGTCTGACGGCGTAACGATCTAAGTATGGGGTACTCTTGTGGATCCCCCACACTTCGACGTATTCGCCGTTTTCAGTATCCACCCACAGGCAATTGTATGAATCTTCGAGCACGATACTCTCGCGGTCGTGCTCAACACCGATACTTTCGAGTATGTGATCTCTCGCGGGTTTGTAACCAGCGAAAGGCGCGGTCGCTCCGAAGGTTGAAGGTTCGAAACCTTCGTTTCGTCGTGGATCTGGTTTCCGCGGTATTCCTTCGGATAGTTTGGCTCTTGTGTGCTCATAGTCGTGTGTCGGGATCTGCCGTATGCGGGCGTTTCCCTGAAAGTGGTATGTATCGGTGTTAGTTACTTCAAACTACTTTTTAGTCGTTTGTCGGTCGCTTCGATCCGTAAACGTCCGTCGCTCCGAACCTTCGGTTCGGGGAAGTTATGAGTTAGCAAACAGCTCCGAACGGTTCGGATCTCGTCTTGACTCCAAGAATCAGGGAAGTCTAAAACGACTTGTCCCGCGATTCCTGTAAATTCAGGGAAGTCCTTTCCGTGGACTTCCTTACTAAACCACCCTTCGGTTTGCTCTTTCCAATACTCGACGTTTTGAATCACCGTGTGTCGTGGCATAGTTGTGTGTCGCGGATCCACCGAAACACACTATGTATGTAGCAACTTTTAGCATATCCATCATACGGATCCACACGTAAGCGGGGTTCAGTTCAATTAGTCTAATCGCGTAATTACCCTAATCAGGTAGTGACTTTCATACCTCTTAGGATCGTCCGTATCCACCTTTCGGCGGGATCCTACTTGATACGGTTTACACCGCCCGTATTCACGTATTCCCTGAGAGAATACGTTTAACGGCCTTTCGGTATGCCCCGACTTTCCTTTCATCCTGTGGTATTCACAGGGTAGAAACCAAAGCGGGGATCCGTCTGAATATGCGTTTAACTCATATCTGTTGCTACTATCCTAACCCCCTCATACGCCGCGAGACACACGATATTTAGTCGTTTCAATGCGGCGTATCCTAACGGTGGATCGTAGGGTTAGGTTGCTTACCAAATATGCCCGTTAACGTCGGTGGACCGTTTCCCGCGCGTTACTCCCTTCATACCCCCATACCGCAGGGATCTGGTTTCACGTCGCGGGCGGTTACCAGTTTACCGTCCGAACTTGGGCATACGTCCGTTTCACCCGTGCGTAACCCGTCGCACGTCGGGAGTTACCCCAGTTATATCGCCCGCCCGTCCCGAACCGTACGCCCCGCATATCTTGATACCGTGTCTGATTCTACATCAGTCGTGATTACTCGATATGCGGCGTATCGGACCGCCCATAGTTCGCTTTACCCCCGTGCGACGGGTGTATCAGGGTTCGGAGTTAGGTCATCACCCTGATATGCCGCCGTGGTAGTTCATGGTACGCCCCGCGCGGGCATTACCTATGGTTGAAT
>NZ_SGXU01000091.1:524-1730 GCF_005435015.1 Halorubrum sp. SP9 | reverse complement strand
CGACTGTAACATACAAAAAGAACCCACAGGATAAGTAAGAGAGTCCAAAATGCTCTCAAAAAGCGTGAGATGGGCATCTATGAAGATGGCTGAATACTCTCACGCTTTCTCTGCTACGATACCACACTTTCCGTAGCTTAGAATCTGTCCACCACAGATACCACAGGCGTGTAGGGCCAAATTCGGTCCGTAAGATCATGGGGGTACACGCCATTCAGGCGATGGGGTCGTTCTAATCGTCACTCGGACATCGATCCAGTATCTAATCGCTTCTCATTAACCGAAGCTCATCGACTGATGTATCCAATATCTTATCATACATAGGGTTTCTAATGAGAATCCATTTTGCTGTCTCCATGTGGCTACAGACAGAGTGACAAACCTTCCGTGTAGGACTACCTATACTGGGAATGCGAAGCACAGATTCTCGACTTCTGGGGCGAGCGAGACTATCTGTGCCTTTCGTTCCAACTCCTGACGACGACTCTCGATACGCTGTTCAAGTCTGTCGAGACGCTCTTGTTGACCGCGAATTGCGATGTCCATGTTCGAACCGGTCTCAGCCTTCTGTTCGTAGTTCTCGATGAATTCCTGGATTCGCTGGCGCTCTGCTTCAGCATATTCTTCGAGATCACTCAGTTCCTGTTGAGTTTCCTCGCGGCGACGTTCATACAGTTCTTCTTTCAGAGAGGCAACTCTCTGACTGACATAGCGATCAGCAGCCGCTCGCAACTGCTCTTGCTGCTCAATCAGAGATCGTACCCGGTCTACATCAGGCGAGCCTTTGATGCTATTTCCATCGACAACTCGCTGACCAAGGCGCCCTCGGGGATCTCGATGGTTCCCATCGACATATACCGGGATCATGTCTTCGCGAATGACTTCCCCCGTTCCGTCTTCAAACGTCACACGGTAGTTGTAGGCAATTCCCGGGTCGTCAACGAACGGAAGGAGCTTCAGACCGACATTACCCTGCTCACTCTCCAGCACTTGCTGCATGAGTCGCTGAACCAGTTCGTCGTCAGGAGAGACGTAATCGATGCCATCGTGGTCCATGGCGAACTCTCGACTGAATGTGAACGGCCCGTACTCTTCGTCAGTGCCCTGCCGAAGGGAGCGAGGGAGTTCAGCTCGGTAGAGGTTGCTCCCCGCCTTCTCGACGTCACCACCAAGCACCTCGATTCCGCGCTCAACGAACTCGTGGAT
>NZ_SGXU01000091.1:0-514 GCF_005435015.1 Halorubrum sp. SP9 | reverse complement strand
GGTCCCGTAGACATCCTCGGACTCGTCCATGACCTCCTGGATCTTCTGTCGGCTCTCCTGATCGAACGTACTCGTGTCGATGAGGCTGCGTTCGTACCACTCTTGTAGCGTGCGTTGGCGCTCGTCGATGAGTTCTTCGAGTTCCTCCTTGGTGGCACTCGCCGGTTCCTCATTCTGGATAGACTCCATAATGAGCGAGTCGACGTTGATGTCGTCGAGCATCCCGAGGACGTCGGCCGTGTTGCCGAGTTTCCCACGGATGTTCTCGACCTTGTTCTGGAGCATATCGAAAATCTCGCCCTCGCGAGTATCCTCGAAGGTGAAGTTCCAGACCTTGACCTCCTTGTCCTGGCCGTAACGGTGGAGGCGACCGATTCGCTGCTCGAGGCGGTTCGGGTTCCACGGCAGCTCGTAGTTCACCATGATGTGGCAACTGTGCTGGAGGTCGATACCCTCGCTGGCCGCGTCAGTCGCAAACAGCAGACGGGACTGGCCGTGGTTGAACTCCTCCTCG
>NZ_SGXU01000090.1:0-1758 GCF_005435015.1 Halorubrum sp. SP9 | reverse complement strand
AATCGCCTCCGTCGTGAGGATCATGTCGTGGAGGCTCCCGAGCTTCTTCGGGTTGTGATACGTCAGCCACGACGTACCCACAGCGACACGACGATCCTCGGGGGCTGCCGTCGCTGTCTCGGTCCCTGAGATGTCCCCAACGACGCCTGCTGCCCACGGTGGGACAGTCACGTCACCAGTCGGGGCGTATTTCGGGTTACACGGATCGGGCGTTCGCTTCGCAGAACACCCGTCGTTGACGACGGCTTCGTTGTCGTCAAGTTCGGGCGTGTCCGTACTCACGCTGCTCCCACCCGTTCAAAGGCGTCAAGCGATTCCATGATGGTCGCCGTCGGAAGCCGTACCTTCGCCTGACCTGCGAAGATGTCCTCGACGCGGCCGTTCTGTCCCTTGAACGGGCCTTCAAGTCGGCACTCTACCCGTTGCCCGACCTGTATTCGGTCTGGTGTATCGGGGGTTGGATCAGAATCCATACACCCCTCTGTTTGGGTTGTAAGTATAAAAAGATTGGTGTAACTACTGGTGTCGACGGAGCTGGACTGTCAGCCCCGTGGCGACGACGTTGAGCAGACACGCAATCGTCGCAGCGAGATACGTCGGCCAGTATTCGAAGGGCCACCAGCCGACCCACGCACCGACGACGTGGAGGATCATCGCCGTGACGCAGACGACCCACGTAAACATCGACATCGTCGTGGTGAACGCCTGAACGTCATCCATACAATTCACTCACCTCGGAGAGCATTGAGGGCGTGTAGTAGATCGCTGCGAGGCTGTTTGGACAGAACAACGTGTGCTCTGGAGATTCGTAGTCCTCCCCACAGACGAAACACGTCGTGTTCACCCCTTCCAGTTCAGCCATTGTGTGCTACCACGCGACAATTGCCCTCCTCAACGCGAGGGACACAGTTCTCACAGACCCAGTACGTCTCGCCGTTCGGGGATGTCGCCTCGGTCAGCGTCGTGTAGACTTGGCAGTTTTGGCAATGGCCTTCAGTCATTGTTACCGATCCCCTCACAGTCTGCGGCTCTCACCGCATCGATCTGGAACCACACCTCGCCTGTAATGACATCGTACGATGAACTATCGGGAATCTCACCGTGGTCGGCATCGAACAGTCCGTCAGCGTCGGAGTTTATTTCGTACGCATCTTCGGGATCAGGACCGAGGTATTCATCGGGGCTGTCTGTCTGAAGGAACCACGCACAGAGCCGCTCGAACGTGCCTACGGGGAGCGTCATCGTCCGTGGTTCATCCCACGAAACATCGTACTCCGTTATCTTCACGTAGCGGAGATCACGACGTGTGATGTCCAGTTCCTCGGCAGCGTGGTTGAGTGCGTCAGCCAGCCCATCTTCGGGTTCCTCTATCTCCGCCTCAACGTGGTGGCCGACAACAGGCACGTCGCTGAAAGTATCCTCCTCGTCACTCATCGTTGTCTCCCTCGGGGATTGTGACCTCCCGAGCCTCCAGAATCGTGTACGTCTCGTCTAACGCCTCAACACGGAGTCGACGCTGCTCATCGTTGAGGTGAGAGGTGTCGGTGACGAAGCCAAACTGAACCATGTCCGTGTCGGGCGGCAGCTCCATCCCACCGAGGACATCTTCGACGTTCATTGGTAGTGACGGTCGCGATCAGGCCGTGGGGTGTACCACGGCGCGTCGACGTTGGTTCCTGGTTGGATCGGCTCCTCGATTAACTGCTGGCGGGTCTGTGTGTAACGTCCCCTCATCCGTTGATCACCAGCCACGCTGTG
>NZ_SGXU01000089.1:0-1764 GCF_005435015.1 Halorubrum sp. SP9 | reverse complement strand
GGCTGTATATCGATGAACGCAGACGTCGGTAACCTCGGTTCCTACCTCGCCGCCTATATGGGCGGCTACACCGAGGACCTCCTAGACAAGCCGATCGAGTATATCGCATGGGGCGCGGTCTATTGGTCAGCTGCCCGCCAGCGGACCACCCGCTCGCAGACCGTGAATCAGGCCATCCGCGCCGATCGGTGTGAACAGCGCGCGGAAAACGAAGAGTCGGGACAGGTCGACGCCCACGGTGAGCGTATCCGCTGGGACGACGGTCGGGGTGCTGATGTCGTCTGCTCCTGTTGTGGTTCCCCGTGGACTGTCGACCAGGACCAACTCGATGGGCCTCCTGAGACCGATTCCGCGCTCGACGAAGATCTCTATTGGGCCGCTGACGCAGCTGCTCCAGCGCCAGAACCAGACCGGGTTCGGTCACTCGCAGAGCGTTGGCCAAGTGCTGATAGTGCGTGGTCCTACGGAGAGTCCCCACGTAAAACGCTCATACGTGACCGCGTACAGGACTACATCGACATACACGGGAGAGATGTCTCCCTCCCCTCGATCCTCGCGCACCTCAATATCGACCCCTCTTACCGAGAGTTCGTCGGTGAGATACTGAACGGCGAGAGGGAACCGGACTCCGAAGCCTTCGATCGACGTTCCACGGAACCCGCGTTCGGCTACGAGCTGAAAGCGATCGTCGATCGAGACGGGAATGAACACGAACCCGGCGGTGGCGGTGTCGATATGGTCTCACTAGAATTACCGATAAGAAATATTATCCAGAATACTCGGCTCCGACACGACCTCGCTCAAGGTGAGGTGTTCCGTGACGCCCGGACTGAGGTCGCGAGTCATAACCCGAAAACAGTCGCTTCCGCTTTCGTCAACGACGGAATCACCGATCCTGAAGTCGTTGATCGACTTCTGATCGTCGAGGACTACCACGTCTCCAATCCAGCGATGGATCGGGACGAACGTCGGGCTTGTATGACCCATCCAAGCGAACTGTAGGTTTGTGCCGTACAACTACTTTCACTCCGCACTATATTGGTTTATATACTAATTACTGCTCGATTAACAGTTGGAGATGTCGACTGAAAGACCGACGCCGCCTGACGGTTACGAACAGTTCGAAGGAGAGTCGCCGGAATCCGATGTTCCCACCGTAGAACTTGGCCCCGGTGACGTACTCGAAGGACTCGTACTCGACCTGACCGAAGGAGAAGGAGAGTACGGCCCCTGGTACCGGCTGAAGATCAAGGACGAGAGTCGCGGGGTCGTCCGATACTTCGCCAAGGACGACGTTAAGCGCGCAGCTGCGCAGGACCGAATCGAGGTTGGGGAAGACATCTGGATCGCGATGGACACCAACGAGGTGACCCTCGAACGCGACGACGGTTCGACGCACGACTACCACCCCACGAACTGCTTCTTCCCGGGTGGTGACTGATGGCGTCGTCATACTCGCGGACGATGTCCGACACCCTCTCCGACTACACCCACCTCCGGACGCTCCCGGCGCTGCTGTCAGTGGTGTTCGTTCTCGCTGGACTCTACCAGTTCGGTGGAATTTCAGAGGTCATGCTGACGTGGTTCAGCTACTCGCTGACCGCCCAGCACGCCACGTTCGTTTCGCTCGGCGCGTACGCGATCGCCTTCGCGAGCAGCGAGACGAAGCGGTTCGAACACTACGAACGCTGGGAACAGATCGCGATCGCAGCTGGTCCGGCCGTCATCGTCGGCTACCAGTACGTCCCGCAGATCGCTGATATC
>NZ_SGXU01000849.1:0-206 GCF_005435015.1 Halorubrum sp. SP9 | reverse complement strand
GATCAGGTCGCCGACCAGTTCGCGGTCGCCGACGTACAGCCGTCCGATCGACCGCCGGACGAGCGCGAGGACGACCCTGACCGTGGCGTACGCCAGCGCGAGGAAGATCAGTCCCGAGAGCAGTCGGGGGACCGCGACGACCAGCCCCTCGACGAAGTTCGCGAGCGAGCGGGCGGCGAGCGACGAGATCCGTGTCATTACCGACC
>NZ_SGXU01000848.1:0-206 GCF_005435015.1 Halorubrum sp. SP9 | reverse complement strand
CCCACCACCGGGGGGAACCCGCCGGTCCTGCTCGACGTCATGTGCGGGAAGCTGGCCACCTACCTGCGCCTGTGCGGCTACGACGCCGCCTACGCGCTCGACCGCGGCGTCGAGGCCGACGACCGGCTCCTCGACCTCGCAGCCGACGAGGGGCGGACCCTGGTCACCCGCGACCGCGAACTCGCGGCGCGGGCCGACGCGGCGGA
>NZ_SGXU01000847.1:0-206 GCF_005435015.1 Halorubrum sp. SP9 | reverse complement strand
ACCCCGGAGACGTCGAGGCCGCGCTGGACGCGCACGACGACGTGGGGATCGTCTTCATGCCGACCGCGCTGTACCGGTCGGGGCAGCTGTTCGACGTGGAGCGGATCACCGAGGCGGCCCACGAGGCGGGCGCGTACGCCGGCTTCGACGCGGCCCACTCCGCGGGCGCCGTCCCGCACGAGTTCGACGCGGCGGGCGTCGACTTC
>NZ_SGXU01000846.1:0-207 GCF_005435015.1 Halorubrum sp. SP9 | reverse complement strand
CCCGCCGCGACCGCGCGGCGTTCTCCCGAAGGAATGGGAGCGACGAGTCTCGAAATCACTCGACCCGGCCGTCCCTATTACTGAGGACAGGCGAACGCTGCTGCGCCGGATTACGAAGCTGTGGAACGGTGACGTCGTGTGCGGCGTTCACTTGCTCGCCGACCGCTGCCCGACGATCGAACACATCACTCACGACCTCGATGAAAC